>JAEEIS010000124.1 GCA_016281475.1 Bacteroidales bacterium | reverse complement strand
GGAGCACAAAGATACACATTTTTCCGCAATCAAGGGGGAAGTCGCATTTTTTTTGCGCTTCTCCTTTGAAAGTTTAAAGGCTTACGCGCTCCTTTTTCTGTTATTTGACCAAAGTGTTGCATTTATTAGTTGAACTTAAGTAGCGTTAAAAAAATATAAAACAATGGGGTTTAGGGTGTCCGTTTTTGCATTTTTGAGAGTATATAGTAAAGACATCAAAAAAGGGAAGAAAACCATGATTCGAAGAAGTATACTATCACTAGTAGGAATGATGCTTGGAATACTGCCCATAGCAGCCCAAGAACAAACATTCAGTGCAGTCAGCCCATCGGGACATACCTTATACTATCTAACCAACGGACTCGAGGCCACACTGATATCTCAAAATGGCGGATACACTAACAGCTACGACAACCTGTCGGGACGTGTGGTTGTTCCATCTAAAGTGCTGTTTGGCAGCGATTCGCTCACCGTCACAAGGGTGAGTGGTTTGACATTTGCCGGGTGCCAGAGCCTGGTATCTGTGGTGTTTCCCCCTACATTAACCGCGATGCAGAGTCATTGCTTCTACAACTGCCATGCATTACAATCCATCCATATCGGAGCCGCAGTGGACTCTATTGATGAATGGGCTATTAACTGTTGCTCAAATATAGACACCATCACCGTCGATGCCGCCAACACACGCTATGACAGTCGCGACAACTGCAACGCCGTCATCCGCACCGCTGACAGCACCCTGCTGCTGGGTTGTCGGCGGACGGTGATTCTCTCTACAGTACGCCATATCGGGCCGTATGCCTTCTACAGTAGCAACCTCGAAACACTTGTTCTTCCCGAAGGAGTGCGCACCATAGGCAAAGAAGCATTCGCCAGTTCTGCACACCTGAGCGTAGTACATCTTCCCACCTCGTTACGCACCATCGGCGAATCCGCATTCTACTATTGCACTGCACTCACCGACCTGCAACTCAACGAAGGGTTGGAGAGCATCGGAGTCAATGCATTCTATTCCAACGCATCGCTGACCGCGGTAACAATTCCCACCACCCTAAGGATGCTGGACGCCTTCGCCTTCGCATACTGCAGACGGTTGCACACCCTGCACTACAACCCCGACAGCTGCCTTCAAGTGGGACGTTACTATTTTGGAATCAACAATACGGCCTTTTTCAGTTGCGACAGCCTTGATACGCTGACCATCGGCCCCAACGTGCGACACATTGCCGCCAACGCTTTCCGCAACCTGACAGGCATCCGCGAGGTGACGCTGTCCTCTTCGTTACGCACGGTGGGCGAGTATGCCTTCGAAGGGTGCACGGGGCTGACGCGCGTGAACTTCGATGGCACTCTGGGCGACTGGTGCTGCATTGAATTCAGCAAGCGGAGCAGCAACCCAATCTCCTACACACATCAACTCTATGTGGCAGACACGCTGGTGACCCATGCCGATATTCCCGAGGGTGTCACCAAGATTGGTTCCTATGCCTTTACCGACAACACTGCACTACGCAGTGCCACGCTACCCTCAACGGTAGAAACTATAGGCTTCGCCGCATTTTTAAACTGCACAAGCCTGCGGGAGATAACAATCGAGTCCCCAACCATTGCTGTGCGGGGACGCGCCTTTGAGGGATGTGGCTCACTGACCCACATCAACAGCCACGCCCTCAGACCTGACAAAGCCGGACCACGGGCATTTGAGCAGGCGAATACAAACCTGCCTGTCTACATTCCGATAGGAAGCCGCAACCAATACGAGGAGGCCTGGTCGCCACTGAATAACTTCATCGAAACCCTTATCCCCTCCGGCCCCATTCCGCCACCAACACCCCAAGCAGAGACACCCGTGCTGACCACCATGGGCACCGACTTCTGGTGTATGTTCCTATGTGCCGACCACGAGTATGATGGCAGCTACAGCCTGGTCATCACCGGAGAGGAAGATGCCGTCATCACCATCGAACAACCATGCCACCATTGGGACACTATCGTCTGTCTAGAAGGAGGTGGCAGTGAGACAGTCATCATTCCAACCGACAGAGCCGTCCGCAACTACAACACCTCCCCCGAAATCATCATGGGACATGGCATACACGTCAGTAGCACTGCCCCCATAGCCCTTTTCTCGTCCGACTATGTCCCATACGCATACGACATGGCCACCGTATACCCCACTGCCACCCTCGACACACAATATATAGTGCAAGGCTATCCATCAAGAGAAAACGCAATCGTAGGCCTACTGGCCATTGAGGACAACACTGTGCTGCAATTACATACCAGCTGCAACTCTATCAGCTACAGCAACGGTAGCAATGTAACACTCATGCGGGGACAGACCTTACAGCTAAGAAGCAACTGCGGCAGCTATGGGAACGGTACCTTCTTCAACGGAATGGAAGTGGTGTCCAACGGCAAACCATTCGCCCTCTTCAGCGGTTCTGGCCGAATAAATATCGGATGCGACACCCCAACCGGCTTTGCCGCCGCCGCAGACCATTGCTATGAGCAGGCCACGCCCACCGGCACATGGGGACAGCGATACCTGCTCACTTCGCCAGCATTGAAAGGCGGCGATTGGGTCGTCGTCACCGCCAGCAAGGACAGCACCGTGCTGACCCTTGACGGCACACCACTGGACACCATCCACCACCGCCAGCACCACATCATCCAACTTCCGACCAACACAGCCCAGCTGCTCGAAGCCAGTGCACCCGTAGGTGTTTCGCTTTACTTTAATGGACACGAATGCAATTATTGGGGCGACCCCTCCTCTGTAACGCTGCCACATCTCGACCAAGGCACCAGTATAGCCACCTTTAACGCAGTGAGTTGCGAATCCGTATCCGAGCACTTTGTCAACCTCTGTGCATCCCCATACGCAGTGCCATATATCACCCTTGACGACAATCCCATCGGCAGCCATTTCTCCGCCCATAATCCCACCCTCAGCTATGCCCGCCTGAAAGTCACCCCTGGTACCCATACCCTGCGTTGCGACCGCGGGGTTTTCACCGGCTGGTTTTATGGACTGGGAAAAGCCGAGAGCTACACCTACCCCACAGCCATGAGCCTGCACCCACAAGGGGCATTGCTGCTCGCCAACGGAACACTTGCTCCTACGTCGGAACAGTGTCTGCAAGTCTGCGCAGACAACGAAGTGGAGCTGATTGCCACCACCACCAGCATCGACACAGCGGCCTACTGGACTATTGACTCCCTTCCGTT
>JAEEIS010000123.1 GCA_016281475.1 Bacteroidales bacterium | reverse complement strand
GAGAACATCACCTCGCGGCGCTTCAAGGAGGACTACTGCACGCTCCAGTGGGCGTACCTCGTCGAGAAGCGCGAGGTCGAGCTGGACGGCAAGACGGTCAGCGTTCAGGACAAGACCCCCTGGGCAACGGTCATCGCCGACTACAAGAGTAGCGCATCCGCTAATGGATAATTGATAATTGAAAATTGAAAATTCTTACACCTAAAGGTATAAGCGAGCAGAGCTCGTAGGATAATGGATAATTACGCATTCGCTAGAAAAGAGGGGGTGAGGGCAAAGGTGCGCCTTGCCCTCTTTTTTCTGCTCATTCAGCTAATTATCAAAATGCAAAAAAGCACAAAAATTTACGACATCATTGACACGTTTTTTCCAGAATGAGCCTAAAATAAACCATCTATTTGTTGCGTATTTAAGAAACATTTCGTACCTTTGCATCGAAAATGCGAGAATAGGCGGCGCCTCGGCAATTGGAGCGAGCTCCATTGCTCTCGGCTTGCACCATCCTTGCAGCGAAATCTGAAAGAAATGGAACAGACTGTATTTGAACTTGATTTGTTGGAAGAGGCTCGAGACTTCCTGAAATCCCTGTCAAAAGAGATTCGGGGCAAGATCGGATTCAATATCCGTCGGGTTCAGAAAGGAGAGCGTGATAACGAACTCTTCAAGAAGCTCGACGGCACGGAGATATGGGAGTTTCGTACACTCTACAATAAAACCTATTACAGGTTGTTCGCCTTTTGGGATAAGGACGTCAACACGTTGGTCGTTGCCACTCATGGCATTGTCAAAAAGTCGAAAAAGACACCCAAGAGCGATATTATAAAGGCAGAAGGAATCAGAAAACAGTATTTTGAGAATAAAAACAATAAGATATGAAACAGGTAGGAGACATGAAGCTTTATAGCTTCGAAGAAATGTTGGATGAGGATTACGGCAAGATCGGGACACCAGAGCGTGACGATTTTGAGCGCCGTGTAGATGAATCCGTTCAGGCTTATCGCGTCGGTGAGGCCATCAGGCGGGCACGAGAGGCTCAGAAACTCACGCAGGCAGAACTGGGCGAGAAGATGGGCGTGCAGCGTGCACAAGTATGCCGTTTGGAGAGCGGCAAGAGCATTACCCTTGCTTCGATGATGCGAGCTTTCCGAGCACTTGGTGTACAAATAGCATTGGAAATGAAGGGTATAGGTAAAGTGGCGCTATAATCATAAATGATGACGACGCAATCAACCATAACCAAGTAACAACAATTAAAAATAAGATAAAGACAGCAATGAGAACAATAACAACATTTACCCCCCCAGCAGTCTGAGACTGCAAACTCTTAGGGGCGCATGGCGCTAGAAAAGAGGGGGTGAGGGCAAACGGTGCGCCTCGCCCTCTTTTTTCTGCTCATTCAGCTAATTATCAAAATGCAAAAAAGCACAAAAATTTACGACATCATTGACACCTACTTTCAAGAAAAATGCGTATCTTTGCAGGCGGTTAAACATAAAAAGCCTCACAGGGGGCCTGTCCGCCTGTGAGCCAGAAATATCTAAATCATTTAAAAATTCAACAATATGAAAACAAGGACTAAACAACAACCATTCCTGATGAGGGCAGCCACGACGGCACTCCTCGCCGTGCTGCTGACCATCCTCGGCACACAGACCGCGTGGGCAGCCGTCACTTGGGACGGCGGCACGGGAACGGACACCAACCCGTACTACGTGAACATGCCCACGACGGGCACGAAGACGCTCGACCTTAGCGACTGCGGCGTCACCACCTTCAAGATTTATGACGACGGCGGCCCTGACGGCAACTACAGCAACGGCAGCGAGGGCTTCCTCGTCATCACAGCCCCCGAGGGCTACCGTCCCCAGCTCACGGCCAACATCATAGATTGCTCGAATGCAGGTATTGTGATCTGGACGGGCACCAACACCGAATATCCCGGTGATATGCTGGTGGAGGAAAACGCCCCCCATGACTTCAACGTCACCAGCGGGAGCAGGAGTGTTGTATTCCTTTTCTATACGTATGGTTCAGATGAGGGATTTGACATCACCGTGACTTTCGTCGAGGCACCTGCCCATCATATTAACTTCACCTCTGTTGCAAACGGCAGCGTTGCGGCCAGTGTCGGCGGAACGGTTGTGACCGAGGCGAGGGAGGAAACGACCGTCACCCTGACGGCGACGCCAGACAACGGCTACCAGCTGGCCGACCTCAGCGTAACCTGTGGCGACGAGGACGTGGCCGTCACCTTGAGCCCGTGGACGAATAGCGCCACCTTCACGATGCCCGATGGCGACGTCACCGTTACCCCGACATTCGCCTTGTCGGAAGAATTCTACATCACCATACCTGCGACGGGAGTCAAGAGGTTATCCATCCCCGAGGGTGTGACGTCGTTCAAGGTCTATGACGACGGCGGACCTGACGGCGACTACAGCCCCAACTGCAACGGCTCGATTGTCATCAACATCCCAGAGGGCTATAGACTTCAGCTTACGGGTAGCGTAACGACGGATGGTACGTCAGGACTGACAGGAGACCTTCTGAGAATTTATGAAGGCAACAATGAGAGATTTCGTGAGACAAGCACCACTGCGGGCACCCCGATAGATATTCATTCTGTAGAGACCTCCAACACCATCACCCTTAACTTCCGTTCCAACGCCAGCGACTGCTATGCCGGACTGGACCTCACCGTGACGCTCGTCGGCGCTTCGTACAGCGTCACCGTCAACAATGCCGACACCAGCAAGGGTACTGTCACGGCCAGCGTCGGCGGCGAGAGCGTGACCAAGGCCACCGCAGACCAGACCGTAACCCTGACGGCCACGCCCGCCGAGGGCTACGTGCTCGGTGCCCTCAGCGTGAGGGACGCCGATGGCAACATTGTGTACGTGTCCGATATGCTATGGTACACCGGCGCGAACACCGCCACCTTCACCATGCCCCGCAGCAACGTCACCGTCACCCCCGTGTTCACCAACGTCATGACTGCCGAAGGCGGACTCACCGTCAACATGCCGTCTGGGATGGAAGTCAAATTGCCACACGAGTCGATTGAAGATTATCAAAAATCTGTCACCATCCCCAGCGGCGTCACCTCGTTCAAGCTTTATGACTATGGCGGCGCGGACCGCAACTACAGCGACGGCTACGCTGGCGAACTCCACCTGACAGCCCCCGAGGGCTGCGCGCTGCAGCTCTCGGGCACCATCACCACGCAGAGCGGCAGCGACTACCTGACCGTCTTAGACGGCACCAACTGGGACGTGAGCGACTTTCTGCTGAACCACGTGAGCAGCACCAGCGACGGCACCGAGACCGCCATCCCCACCGTGGTCAGCACCGGGCGGGAAATCAGGCTCTACTTCACCTCCGACGCTTCCGTCAACTACGCCGGCCTCGACCTCACCGTGACGGTCATCAGCCCGGGCACGTACTACGGCATCACCGTCACCAATGCCGACACCAGCAAGGGCACCATGACGGCCAGCACCGCCTCGGCCCAGCTGGGCACCACCGTCACCCTGACCGCCACGCCACAGGAAGGCTACGTGCTGAGCGACCTCAGCGTGACCAGTGGCGGCACGGCGGTGAAGACCGACTGGAACGTGTGGACGAACAGCGCCACCTTCAAGATGCCCAACGGCCCGGTCACCGTCACCCCGACGTTCACCAACGACCTGACCAGCCTCGCCGTCAACCTGCCTGCCAGGAACAACAAGTATGTCACCATCCCCGAGGGCGTGACGTCGTTCAAGATATACGACGACGGCGGCCCCGACGGCAACTACACCGCCGATAGCAACGGCGGTCTCCGCCTGTTCGCCTCCGAGGGCAGCCTGCTGCGGTTCACGGGCAGCATAGCGGGGCCTGAGGATAAATTCGTCATGGCGATTGGTGACAACCGTTACACAGCCACCAAGAACGACATCGACGTCACCACCTCGGGAGATGATCCGATGTTCTACCTCTTCGCGCATTATAGCGACACCGGCGCCGGCCTCGACCTGACGGCCACCGTGCTCTATGCCGTCAACGTG
>JAEEIS010000019.1 GCA_016281475.1 Bacteroidales bacterium | reverse complement strand
GATGCTCAGGTTCAAATCCTCTTTCGAGAGGCCGGGCACGCAAAGCTCTAGTTCGTAATCCTTGTCGCTCTCAGTCACATTCATCTTCGGCATTGGGTAATGCTCGTCGAGTGTGCAGTTGTTCCAATTGTTCCAGTCCAGAAGTTCGTTGAACAGTGAGGGCATCAAATCGTTTCTTTTTGCTAGTAACATGGCTTAAATCTCCTATTTTTAATTGTTTATTAATTTTGTTTTTTCTTTTAATTCTTGCGGAGCTTCCTCCGCTGTTCGCGCTCTCATTCGCGCTTACATCCCTTATAAGAACAATTCCAATGCCACACAATAATACATGACAAAATTTCCGAAATTGGACATTTTGTAGCCATTTTTCTATGTCAAAATTTCCGAACCCACCTACTGCGCCCCACCTTCCTACCGCCTGGCTCCCGACAACCGCCGAATTTCAATAGCCTCATCTTAAGTCCTTCATCGCTATAATAGCGGAAAAGAACTTCCCAAGAAGTAAAAATCGGTAAAATGAAGTAGGAATCCGCACGAAGCGGTAGGAATCGGTAAGTGACAGAAAAGAATTATTTATGGCGGGACAACCAGGGACGGTGAGCGGACCGATGCCAGAGGGCAGAAAAAAGCCCTCCGCGGCATGGCACGAAGGGCTTGGTAATAAATGAGTAGGTTTAGTCTAGAATTTGAAGAGCTGGTCGAACTTCACTTCGGTGACCTTGACATCGGGGCCGAGGAGACGGGCGATGTCGCTGGGCTTGTATTTCTTGGCGTTGCCGGTGATTTGCACCACCAGCGGGCGGCCTTTGATATACTTGCTGTGGAAGGCGCGGAGGTCGTCCAAGGTAAGACGGCTGATTTGGTTGGTGATGTAGACGCGGTGGTCGGCGTTGCGGCCAATCTCCATGCTGTGATAGACCATTGAGGGGATTTCGCGGAAGCCGTAGTACTGGCTGTTGCGCGCCGCCACCTCCTGCTCGATGGCGGGGAGCAGTTTGTCGGGCCGCTCGGGGAAGTCGACCATCAGCTCGCGCATGGCCTCAACGCCGTCGCGGGTCTTGTCGCACTGGGTGCCGAGATAGCAGTAGAGGAAGGCGGGGTTGTGGTTGAAGATGTCGTAGCTGAAGTAGCCGCGTGTGGCATAGCCGAGGGAGCGGAACTCGCGTATCTCCTGAAAGACGACACCGTTCATGCTGCCGCCGAAGTACTCGTTGAAGAGGATGCTGGCAGCCTGGTCGGCGGTGTCGAAGTCGCTGCTGGGGATGACGAAGTTGATGTCGGACTGGAGGAACTTCTTGTTGTGGGCGTAGTAGACTTGAGGCTGGTCCTGTTTCTGACGCTTGAAGGCACGGCGCGACACCACTTCCACATCGTCGCGCACCAGGCCGTAGTGGCGCAGCTTGGCGCAGATGTCGTCGGGCGAGGTGTTGCCCGTGAAGGTTGCGAAACCATTGCGGGTGAAGATTTTCATCATCTCGTCGTGCAGCTGCTCGCCGGTGAGCTTGCCCCATTGTTTGTAGGGCATCTGGCGCAGATAGGACGACTGCCCACCGTAGTCGACATAGTCGCGGAGCGCAGAACGCCAGGTGGAGGCATCGTTCTTGGCCATCTTCACGCCCGACTTCAGCTCGTCGACCATCTTTTCAATCTGACGCTTGTCGTGCGTGGGCTTGTGAATCCAACGTGACGCAAGGCTGAGGATGCTGTCCATGTTCTGTTCCAGACCGCTGATGCGCAGGCAGGCACGGTCGTCGCCAGTGAGATAGAGCGACACGCTGCCCCCCAGCTTGTCCAGTTCCATGTTGTACTGCTGCGGGTTCATGCCGTCGGCACCGAGCTGCTGCATGTAGCTGAAGGCGCGGTCGAGATTGTAGTCGTCAATCTGGCCATAGTTGTAGCGGATGGTCAGCTCGAAGACGTCGTTCTTGGGGTTGGGCGAGCTGAAGAGGCGGCAGTTGGGAGTTACGCCGGCGATGCTGACATCCTTTTTGAAGTCGATGACTTGCGGCTTGATGGGGTCGGGACGGTTGCCCTCGATCATCTTGGCAAAGGGCGACTGCGCACCCTTGTTCTGAGCCTCGAGGTGGTCCCAGTCGGGCTTGACGGCAGCGTCGTGCTTGGGGAAGCCCATCTTGCTGCGCACGATGGTGCAGTGGTCGCGGTCGAAATATTTGTTGGCTACCGCAATCACCTCGTCGCGGGTGAGGTAGGCCCACCGCTTGTTGTCGCGGAGCCACTCTTGATAGTCGGAGCCTTTCAGCTCAAGGCCGAGCAGGAGGTTGGAGATGCTCTCGAGGTCCTCGACCTGACGCTGTTGCGAGACGATGCTGGAGGTCTTGATGCTCTCCATGAGCTCGTCGCTGAAGTTGCCCTGCTTGATGCTGTCGATGCAGTCCCAGATAACCTGTTCCGCCTTGTCGTGCTTCTGCCCGATGAGGTTGGGGACGTAAAGGATGACATTGGAGCCGGCATCTTCGAGCGAGAGGGGCATGAGCTGGGCAAGCATGATGCGGTTTTCGCTGGCGGCCTTGTCGAGCAGGCCGCTGCCACCACCCAGGATGCTGCCCATCATGTCAAGCGGCATATAGTCGGGGTGCTTCTCGGTGACACCGGGGAACACCATCAGGCCCACCTTGATGGGGGTCTGACGGACGTTGACAACCTTCTGGTTCTCGAACTTGGGCAGATTGTAGGTAGGCTGCTTGGGCAGCTCGCCACTGCGCCAGACGGAGAATTTGTCCTCCACCAGACGGCGCGCCTCGGCGGTGTTGAAGTCGCCCACCAGCAGGAGGGTCATGTTGTTGGCGACATAGTAGGTGTTGAAGAACTGCTGCATCTCGCTGGGCTGCGGATTCTTGAGGTGCTCGGCCAAGCCTATGACCTCGCGGCTGTAGGGGTGGTCGCCAAAAGATTCGGTGAGCACGTTGCGGGTGAAGTCGTGCATCATCTGGTTGTCGTACATGTTCTTCTCCTCGTAGACAGCCTCCAGCTCCGACTGGAAGAGACGGAAGACGGGGTTGCGGAAACGTTCGACATAGACGTCCATCCAGTTGATGAGCTGGTTGGCAGGGAGGGTGTTGTAGTAGACGGTGTAGTCGTAGCTGGTGCCGGCGTTGAGACCGGTGCAGCCCATCTTTTGAAGTATGGCATCCACCTCGTTGGGGATGGCATATTTGGAGGCGGCGATGTTCAGGCGGTTTATTTCCAGCTGAATGGCGTGGCGCTGCTTGGCATCGGTGGTGGCATGCAGGCGGTCGTAGGCCTGGCTGATGCTGTCGAGATAGAGGCGCTCCTTGGCCCAGTCGGTGGTGCCAATGCGGTCGGTGCCCTTGAACATGATGTGCTCGAAGTAGTGGGCCACACCCGTGGCGGTGGGTTTCTCGTTCTTGCTACCCGCATGGACCACCACACAGCCGTATACCTTGGGCTGGGAGTGCTCTTCGCATAGGATTACCTTGAGGCCGTTGTCAAGACGGAAGGTTTCGACCTTCAGTGGACTCTGAGCCTGTGTGGAACAAAAAAGTACAATGTAAAAACTAAAAACTAAAAGGAGGAAAGGCTTTTTCATAGGTTTATTTCTTTATAATGCGTTTAACAGTGGTGTTTTCGGGCGTTGTGATGCGGATAAAGTAGGCACCAGCGGGGAGATGGCTGATGTCAAGCTGGTGATGGTCGGTACTCGTGATAAGGTGACCGCTCATGTCCATCAGTTCCACCTTGTGCAGATGGGCAGCCTGTATGTGAAGCACCTTGGAGGCTGGATTGGGATAGACCGATACGGTAGTGTTTTCGGATGATTCACCGAGGCCCACTGTGCCGTCAGACTCGCAGGGACGCGTGATGCGGTGTACGCCACCATTACGGTAGGCATTGCGCACCGATACGAGGGTTTCGCCCTGCTGGTTCTTGATAGTATAGTTGACATAGCGGTCTGTGCCTCCGCCCGAATGCCAAACGGTGTTGATGGCATCGGGAGCAACACGGACGATGACAGAATCCTTTACGCCTGAGACCAACTGGGCTGTGGCATACACATAGCCTGAGGCCGACTCGAACGTCAGGTTAGCGCCACCCTGCCAGCCGTCGCCATGGGTAGCCTCCATTACCACGGTCAACGGACAAAGTTCCTCGTCGCCGAATGCATTCTGCACAATATGCACAGTGAGGTGTTCACCACCCTGTGTGAAGGTGATGGTTGCGTTACGTTCTGCTCCGCTGTTATTTTCAGACACATGGAAATAGAGCCAGCCGGCACGCTGGATAAGGTTCTCGGAGAAGGCAATCCAGTTGGCATCGCACGTCATACTCCAAGGGGCATCCGCCGTGTCGTTGATGCAGAAGAGCAAAGAGTCATCACCGCCGCTGCGGCTCATGGAGAAGAGGGTGTCGCTAACCCGCATACGATAGTCGGGTACCAAACCGAGAAGGGCGGCGTTGTCCTGATTGAAGGTGTAGGTACCGTTGCCGCCCACACCTCCCACACCGGGGCTGATGGAGTCGACGGGGAAATAGCCATCGCCGCGACGACTCCAGCCGAAGTTAAAGTGTAGGTAGCCTCGGTTGTCGTAACCGTCGCAGACAAAGCCATGACCACCGGCATCACCAGAACCGACATAGACGATGGGGTGCCCCAGGTCGAGTTCGGCGGTGAGTAGGTCGCGCCACTGGTCTTTGGTGTAGTATACACGATGCACAACGCGCATCGAGGCATTGTAGCCGAAATAGTCCTTCAAAGAATTGTCGATGCTGGGTATGCCTTCCATGCCGGCCAAGCCCGCTGCCGCACTGCCGTTGGGGTCGTAGTTCATATCCAAACTCACGCCGCAGTGGTACATCAGCGTCGCCACAGCCTCTTTCTCCACCATAGGGGAGGCATAGTTGGCCATAGTGGGCATGTGGTCCCAGTCGTAGAGTGTGTGGGCGAAGTCGGCGGACTGCTCGCCGTAGCGGGCGTGTGTGTAGCTGTGGCTGCTGATGCCGAAAGCGGGGAACTTCCAGAAGTTCATCACCTGTGCCTGTGCCGTAGCGGCACAGCCCACTGCCGAGCCACCGGGGCAGTAGCCGTTGTAGGGGTAAGTTTGGTCCCAGAAGGTGGTAATCAGGGGTTCTACTACGGCTGAATCGCCATCTTTTGACATTAGGTCGTTTTCTAATGCATACCACTCGGGGAATTGAGAATAAGGAGTTGAGAAATGAGAATTCTGGATTTCATCGATTTCCTGTTGATATGCTTGCAGCCACTGTTGGAGGGCGGGAGGCATGTCGTTGGGGTCGAGCGTACCCGTAGGCGAATAGCCCAAGATGGGTCGCACTGCGTCGTCGGCAGCCACCAACACGAATCCGCCTTCTGCGGCTGTATAGAGGTAGATGCCGTCGAACTGCCACGGGGTGCTGCTGAGCTGCAGCTGGACGTTGCCTTTGGTGGTGGACAACGAGTTGAAGAAGTTCTGTGCTACGGTAGCTGCCCGCTTGGGGGTGACAGGACCAGCAGTAGCGGTACTCAAAACTAGTACCGCCGCTGCCAGAGTAAGAATTGACTTCAGATTTTTCATGGTCGGTCAGTCTATTATAGTCCGATGACCTGTGCTAGCTTACTGACAACCTTCTGCCAGTTGGTCTTTCCCGCGTTGGTTTGGGGACGAGGGACGATGGTTTTGGCAGGCTCTTCCACAAGATTGAACACGATTATCGAGGTGCCCATCATCTCCTCCATTTCGGGGTCGTCATAATCCATGGTCAGAGTTTTGGCTACAGTGTCGTATATTGCCACATAGCCGTACTCAAACGCCTCGCCCGACTCTTCGTCAACGTAAGTGGCGTTAAAGAACACGCTGTCGTGGCTGAAAGAGTAAGTAAGCTCCTCGGTCATATTGTCGCTCTGTGATGCGGCGGGGTATGCGGGAACATACACATAGAGGTCGTGGAACAGCTCGGCATGGGTGGAGTCGAGGAAGTCGAGATAGATGTCGTATGTGAGCTCCATATCAATGTCGAAGCCCTGCTGTCGCATAGTGTAGTTGTTCTCCAGACGTGCAGACCAAGAAGTGCCGACATAGATATTTTCGGGTGTTTCTTCCTCTGGGGTATCGGGAATGATGGGGGTAACGTTGTCTTCTTTTTCGCAACCGGCAAAGGCGAAAGTTGCAGCCACAAGAAGAGTGGCAAGGGTTTTGATTGTAGCTTTCATATTACAATTTATTTTTGTTCTTTGAATAAATAAACGCTTAACTAGGCGAAATCTTACAGTCGGGGGGGCTGTTTTAATATTTTTTAAGTTTCTTTTCCAACTTATGGCGGATAGAGGTTTCTAAAGGGATGAAGTTGTATTGTTGCCAGAAGGCTTCGTTGTAGCTCTTGTTGTCGGCTCTGCGATTCATCACCAGCACACTGCCTGGGCCTTGGATGGTGTTGTTCTTCAGAAACGACGCACCTTCCTTGTGTTCGCTGGTCAGCACACATTGGCACTGCTTGTCCAGATGCTGTATCCGTGCACCCAGCGGGCTGTTCTTTGCACAATAGAGGTCGGAGCCTTCGTGGCGGGTGTAAGAGGTGAGCGTGTATTTGCCCTCCACCATCCCGTAGTTGTACACCACGTGCGAGCGGCTTGCTATCGAATCCACCCCAGCTTCCTTGAAAAACTTCTTTATCGGGAAGTAAGGGTACATCATAAAATAGCTCCACTCCTCGTAGCGGGTGATGGCGAGGCTGCCCTTGGCGATGGTGATGCGCACCGTGTCGCGGATTTGCATCATCTTCTTCGCTGCATGGTCATAGCCTGTCGTTATCACATAGTATTCCTTCCCGTCGGCATCGGTGATCTCGTACATGCGGAGATCCTTTTTTTTCTTCAAATGGCGGATAGCAAGGCGGGGCACAGTATTGGGCACCTCCACAGGGTCATACAGCACTTCGCTTTCTTCATAGTCTATCTTGTCGCCCGCCACCCCGTTGGTCACGCGGTTGACATACGCCGTGTCGCACAGCAGCAGACGGTCGTGGCGGATGGCGGTGTAGTTGCTCTCGATGGGACGCTTATAGTCCAGTTTCACCGAGCCCATAGGTCCAGTTCTGTTGTATAGTTTCTTCAGCGTATGATGCTTGTCGTAACCCACACGCAGCGCGTCGAACACCATTTCGTCAAACAGAAACAACTCGTCGTTCAGCATCCTCACGTCGCGATAGAACCATGTACCCACCACACTGTCGGTCTGATAGTTCTGTGGTATGCGGTTCACCGCATCTATCAGCAGCTTGGCTGCCGACTTGGAGGAATATTCGGTCACGTTCACCTCCTTCAGCCAGCGTCCGCCGTCCGAGACAAGTGCCACATCGCCCTTGCGCTGTGCCTTGGCGATGCTGACCGTGTCGCGCAGATAACCCATCAAGGCATATACCACGCTGCCGTCCCGATGCTCGGCAGGTACCTTCAGCACATACTCGCCGTCGTTGTTTGTCTGGGTGTAGATGGCCTGTCCTGCCACATAGACGGTCACAGCGGGCAACCCTTCGCGGGTGTCACGGTCGGTGACACGTCCGCGAAGGGTCAGATAGCTCTCTTGTGCAGATATTGAACTAAAAACTAAGAGATAAAAACAAAAGCCCAAAATAAACTTCTTCATATCCTCTTTTCAATAATGAATGGATTTTTTTAATTCTTAATTTATATCTGCGGGGTTCCCATGCTCTCGGTGGCACCTTGGCGGGCTTTGCTTTCCAGCTCCATCTTGCCCATACGCCAGGTGAGGCCGAGGCTGACAAAGCGCGAGTCGTAACGCTGGCTGCCGGTGGTCTGATAGCTGGGAGCCGTGGTATTGTTACCCCACTGCGCCATGCCGAAGATGTCGCGGACGTTGAGGTTCACACTCAACTGGCGGTTGAAGAAATCGCTACTCACGCCGAAGTCCACACCTTTGTTGGGCACACTCAAGCTGTAGAGGCCCAGTCGCGGCGAGCTATAGTGTGCGTTGGCAAACACCTCGAGCCAACCCCACAACTTCGCCCACACATTGAGGCGGGTACTCCAACTCACCTTGCTGTCGGAAAAGTCCTGATAGTTGTAACCATAGTTGAACACCGACGCGTTCAAACGCACATTGAGGAAGCCCGTAGGCCGATAGGTGATATTAGCCTCGATGCCCTCAGTATGGCTGCTGCCGATATTCTCCGGCTGGGTGTAGTTGACCAGCAGCGAGCCGAAATACTCGGGTGCATAACCCGCGTACGCCATACTGCCAATCTCATCAGTATTGGCACGGATGTATGCGTTGACACCGATGTTGCCAAAGCCCATGATATACTTGTTGAAGGCGGCTTCTAGGTTGTGTGTGTAGCTGATGAGGAGGTTGGGATTGCCCGTCTCGTAGCTGTAGTCGTCGAAGCGGCGGAAGGTGGACAGCTGTGTCATGCCCGGCGTGGTGTGTCGGCGGGTATAGCTGAGGCTGTAGCTGGTGAAGGTCTTGGTCTGATAGCTCAGGTGGATGCTGGGCACAAGGCCAAAGAAGGCGGTGTCCACCTGAGTGGTGCCTGTACAGTTCAGATAGTTCCATGTGCTGTGCTTCCACTCCTGCTCGCCACGCAGACCCAGCTTGGCAGTGAAACCACCCCATCGTTTCTGCAAAGTGACATAGCCGTTGAGATGCCTACCATCCTCTACCCCCTCATACGACCGCAGCGGGACCTGCACGTAATCGTTGGCAAGAAGGGTGTCGATGGCCTGATACAAGGTGCCGCCACTCAAACCAGCCTCCAAACCAGCCTGCAACTCAAACTGGTTCTTCAACGGGTGGGTATAGTCCAACGACATGCTGCCCGACGGGTTGGAGTTGCGCGAAGTGTTGCGGCGCATAAGCGTGTCGCGCAGGGGATTGTAGTAGGCAAAGACCTCGTAGCCTGTGCCGTCGTAGTTCCATGTGTTGCCGTTGAAGCTGAATGAGAGCTTGCGTCCCGTGGTGTCGAAGCGGTGTTCTAACCAGGCTCCGGCATAGCCGCCCCAACCGAAACCGTCGCTGTTGTCGAGTGTGTAATGATAGCCCAGGTTGCGCATAGTGGGGTGATACTCCTTATACTGAAGGTCCATCTCGCTAAGGTTGCGACCCCAGTAGGGGTACATGCCCAACCATGTGGAGAGGTGGGTCTTGTCCGTAATGTTCCAGTTAAGGTTAATCCCGGTGTAGCCACCGATGTTGTTGGCACGGCTCTTGCTCTCTTTACTTTGGTAGCGGCTGGTGTCGCCATTGGCATCAAAAAGGGTGGTGGTGCCGTCGCTTTCCATATTGTGGTGCGAGTAGTCGGCATTGAGGTAGAAGTTGAAGTCCACCTTCTCGTTGGCCCACACATACGACATCCACGGCGACACGCTGGGCGATGTTCTTGCCCGCACACCTACGCACAGCAACTCGTTGCGGGTGATCTTCTGATTGGTCACAATGTTAATCACACCGCCACTGGTGGAATAGCGTGCCGAGGGGTTGGTGATGACCTCGATGCGCTCGATGGCGTTGGCGGGCAGCTGCTTGATGTACTGCTTCAACGCCTCCTCGTTCATGTGCGAGGGACGGTCGTTGACCCAAATTTCCACAGTGCTCACACCCCGCAGGGTGATGTTGCCTTCGGCATCCACCTCCACGCCCGGCGCATTCTGCAGCGCGTCGCTGGCAGTGCCAGTTTGGATAGAGGGGTCCTCCTTGGTGTTGTACATGTTCTTCTCGCCGTCCATCACATAGAGGGGCTTCTCGGCTACAATCTTCACCTCACCGAGGGTAGTGCCTCCCTTTAGCGCAATCTCTAGTTTGTCTAGATTTCCTAGTACTTCTATAGTTTCTATATACTTTTCGTATCCCACATAGCTGACTTGCAGCAGGTATTTCCCCGGCTTCACGTCCTTGATATGGAATGTGCCATCGAATTCGGTGGCAGCACCGCGCACAAACACCGTGTCTGCCACACGCATCAGTCCTACGTTAACCAAGGGTAGCACTTCGCCCGTCTTCGCGTCGCGCACCGTGCCCTTGACGCTCACATTCTGCGCCTGAGCGAAACCAAGAGCCATAAAACAGAAACTAAAAATTAAAATTATCTTCTTCATAGTAATGTCTGACAGTTTGAGTGTAAACCACTTTTTAGTTTTTACCTTTTAGTTTTTACTTTCTTTGATTAACTCTTCCCAGGTAAACCCCAGCATATTCATGCGTTGCACGAAGTAGGGCAACTCGTCATTGATAAACTCCTGCCGGTGCATCTTCTGAATACGCGCACCCGCCTTGGGGTCGACAAAATAGCCCACCCCGCGACGGTTGTAGATAATCTCGGCATTTTGCAGATACTCGTAGGTGCGCATCACCGTGTTGGGGTTCACCCCCAGCTCAGCTGCCACATCGCGCACCGAGGGGACGCGCTCGTCCTCCTGCCACTCCTTTGCCACGATACGCTCACACAGCGTGTCGGCTATCTGGAGGTATATCGGTTTTTGTTTCTTGAAGTCCATATCCAATTATTATTTTTTCACTTTAATATCAAGTTCGCTACTAATAGCATTGCTCTCTATCTTGCAGGCACCGTTGCCAATAATCTTTTTCTTACCCCTGCTGACAACAGGCAGTTCGCTATGGAAGTCGCTCATCATCCCGTTCCATTCCAATGCGATGCCAGCATTCTCAGGCACATACAGCACCGTGTTGCCAGAGACATTGTTCAATTCTATCTCTTCGGGCATTTTGCTGAACGAAGCCTCCACATTGACACTAACACTATTCACTTCCATATCTTCAATCTCGCATTCGTTCAGTCTTATCTGCCACGACACGCTGTTCACCTCCAAATTACCGCAGCGTACGCTGTCCATTCTGAAGTTCTGGCCAAGACCATTCATCTCCACCTCGTCCAACCGCAACGAACGCGGCACACGCACCAGGAGGCTCTTTTCGGGTAGATTCTCTCCTTGCGACCTCATGCCGGGGATGCCAAACTTGATATTCAGCGTCCCGTCGGGTTCCAGATAGTAATGCATCGTGGTGGAGTCTTTCAGGGCATCACTAGTGGTTTCGCTAATCACCACCTCCGTGCCATCGTATGCTTCGATGGTGACAGAGTCGTTGACCCAGTCTATGTTCAACTCCCTCACATCAGAGGCGGTGAACGTGGCACCACCCATAGTGTAATGTTGGGCATCCTTGCTGTCGCCCAACGTCACTTCGCCATATTTGTTCATATAGTGCTCCATTAACTTCTCATAATCATTAGTGTTATGCAGCTTGCAACCGCTCATGGCCATCATGCCCATCACGGCAATCCCTATTGCAAATAATGTTCTCTTGTGTATCATATCAAAAGGAATTTTAATTTCTAATTCTTAATTATTAATCAGTATTTCATGTGCTTCAGCCTGTACCATGCCCACCAGAAGAACACCACAGTTAACACCATTCCCCATGCCGTTGCTGCCCAGTAAGCAATATTCATGCTCCGAATCGGGTCGGCGGATTCGAGAAACTCCTCCACCCAATTGCCACTAATCATCATAGCACCCATAATGGGAGTAAGAATGAGGTTCAGCACAAAGCTAATCAACCAAGTCCACAGCAGCGTCTGCAGAACCTTGTGCTTCTTAAAGATGGTGGTGGTAAACAGGAAGAGTGCCACGTTGCTCAGATAGGCCACCAGACCGTACAGCACTGCCTTCCCGGGTGTGAACGACTGAACAAACAGCATCATATTCTCGTCGGCGTTGGGGAACGTACCCGACGCCAATGCACGATAGCCATCCAGGGTATCGGCCAGATAGTCGGTCTGCCACAGCCACTTGTAATAGGGGCCAAAAGGCAACAACGTCAGGAAATAGTCGAGCACCATACCGCCCAAGAAGCACAGCAGCGGGCATACCACAATGGTGAAGAGCAACATGCTCAAATACTTCTCCAGCTTCGAAGCGGGCAACATGGCAAAATAGATGCCCTCCTTCTGTAGGTTAGCGGTGCGATACATGCGCGACGGCGACACCATAGCAGCCAGCAACACCGACCCAGCGATGAAGCACCAACGCACTTCGGGTGCAATAGCGGGCATTTCCTCGATGCCGCTCAACGCCCACCACAGCAGCCATGCTAATATGGGCAACAGGGTAATAATCAAAAGCGATGTTCCGGCATTCTGCCAGATATTGCTGAAATCTTTGCGAACCACTTTGCAAAAACGGCTCCATTCAAATGTATTATTCATGATTCTTTATTCTTTGAAGTTATTTATTTCTGAATTTTCCGAGTATTCCGAATAATCTGAATTATCCGACCGCTCCGATTTCCTTAATTCTCAAACAGTCTTTTTATAGTTTCACGATTCCGCAACACCGCGTTGAACAGGCCTTCGATGTTCACCTGGCTCTCACGCCCGTCGTGGTTGATGCAAACATTCATAAAGCCGCCCGGCAGCTGCTCGGTGAAGAGTGCTTCGGGGTTGGCGGTCGAGTCGTAGTCGAAGCTCAACTTGCTGGTGATAGTCGCAATGTCGGCGTTCAGCAGCACGTCGTCGTTGGTCAGGATGATGATGGGGTCAATCAGATTCTCCACATCTTTCACTTGATGGGTCGAGATGATGATAGTTGTACCCTCGTCAGCACGCTTGGAGAGCAAGGTGCGGAAGTCGGTTTTCGACGGGATGTCCAAGCCGTTGGTCGGCTCGTCCAGCAGCACATAGTCCGTACCCAGCGACAGCGCACAGGCAATCAACGACTTCTTTTGCTGACCGAACGACATCTCCTTGAAGTTGCGTTCAGGGTCTACGCCCATCTCCTGCATCAGGTGCAAGAAGGTAGCGTAGGCATACTTCGGATAGAAGGGGGCCAGCTCCTTCACATAGCGTGCCGGCGTGGCGTTGTCGGGCAGCACCACCTCGTCGGGCATGAACACGATGTTCTCAAGAAACTTCGGCTCGCGGTCGAACGAGGTGTAGCCGTCCACCTCGCACGTGCCCACCTGAGGCTTCTGCAGGCCGCTTATTATCTTAAGTAGGGTTGTCTTACCCACGCCGTTCTCACCCAGCAGGCCATAGATGCTGCCTGGCTTAAAAGTGAGGTTAATGTTGTGAAACACCGGCGTGTGCTTGTAGCTGAAATCTAAGTTTTTTATCTCAATCATGGCGTTAAATTTTATTATTTTGACTTTTTTTATCCTTTATTTTCAATTTTTATTTCTATCTAATTATTTGTTTCTGTGTTTGTTTTCTGAATTATCAACATAGTGTATTACTTAACTAATACACTGCAAAGGTACGACACTTTTTCAATCCAACAAGTTTTTATGATACAATTTAATATTTTTTAACTTTTAAACCAACTTTCACCGACCTGAATTACAACCACTTCTCACTAAATATCAACTCATTACATACTATTCAAAAGTAGTTTTTCGGTACCTACAGCAACTAAGGAGCGAAGATGGGGCGATGATCGAACGAACAATCGCGGGAGTCACCCAAGGGAATAGCACACCTCACCCCGACCGAAGGATGTCGGGCGGGAGAGGGGACGGCGGCAGAGAGTATTTTTTTCGATTGGGGCAATAATAAGCAAGAAGTGCCGTTATTGGAGGTACTTTTTTATTAAATACAATTATAATTCAATTCTATGGCTAACTTTTCTTTCGGCAACGATTACGACCACAAGGCTACGATACGTTTCTTCAGCAAATGGCGGAAGCTCCTATTGTGCGTGTTTGTCATCGCACTGGTTGCATCGCTGGCAGTGTCGCTGCTTATCACACCGCGCTACAAGGCTACCGCCACGCTGTTCCCCACCAATTCTAACCGCCTGAGCAAGGCCGTGATGGACTACCACTACAGTTTGGACTTTATGGACTACGGCATCGAGCGCGACTGCGAGTATTGCATCCAGATATTGCTGTCGGAGTCGATGGAGCGCGACGTGTGCAGCCGTTTCAACCTGATGGAACACTACGGCATCAGCCCCAACGACCCGCACAAGCTGTTCAAACTGCACGAGCAGTATCGCGGCAACGTGAACGTGAAGCGCACGGAGTATCTCGGCGTGGAGGTGTCGGTGCTGGACGTTGACCCGCAGTGGGCTGCCGACATGGCCAACTTCATAGCCGCCAACTACGACTCGGTGTGCCACCGCATACACCACGCCCGCGCCTGCAACGCCGCCGACCTGATGGAAGGCGTGTGCACACGGCTGGGCGAAGACATCCGCGACCTACAGGACAGCCTGCGCCGCAATCCGCAGTATTCGCTCGCCCTGACGCAAATGATTAACGAGAAGTGCCACGAGCTGGCCGACATCGAGACCCGCGCCGCGCAGACGCAGGTGGACATGAACGAGAACGTAAGCTACAAGTTCCTGCTCGATCAGGCCGTTGCCGCCGACAAGAAGGCCTATCCCAAGCGCAGCGTGATAGTGCTGCTGGGCACCTTCGGCGCGGTGGTGATGTGCATCTTAGTGCTGCTGCTGTGCGAATCATTGAAGAAAGAGGAGGAAGAGAAACTATAGATACCATAGAAACTATAGGTGCTATAGACATGAAAAGCCGTTGGCTACAAAACATACCCCAGCCTAGTGACCACCCCTCTAAAGAGGGGACGGCTGCCGTCATCGCCGTGGCGGTGACGCTGCTGTTTGCCGTGGCCAATTCGGTACTGTTGCTGAAGGATTTCTACTATCTCTCGTTGCTGCCGCTGGCGGGGCTGGTGCTGCTGCTGTTTGTCACCAAGTTTGAGACAGGGATGCTGTGCATGGCCCTGCTGACCCCCTTTGCCATAGATATGGCATTGGTGCCGAAGATGGAGCTGTCGATGCCGGTGGAGCCGATGATGATACTGTTCACGCTGATGTTCTTCTTCCGTGTGCTGGCAAGCCGCAGCTACGATGTGCGCCTGCTGCGCCACCCGGTGAGCATCGCACTGATGCTGTCGCTGGCATGGATGCTTGTAACCAGCTGCACTTCGTCGATACCGTTGGTGTCGTTCAAATACCTGCTGGCCCGGCTGTGGTTTGTGGTGCCGTTCTTCTTTGCCGCCGCACAGATTTTCCGCGACAAGAAGCGCATACGCCAGTTCTTCTGGTGCTACGCCATCGGGCTGATAGCCGTGGTGTGCCTAGCCACCGCCAAGACAGTGGGCAATTTCTCCGACCTGCAGACGTTGCACCGCGTGATGAAACCCTTCTACAACGACCATACGGCCTATGGGTGCGCGATTGCGCTGTTTCTGCCGGCGGCGTTCTATTTCATATTCAGCCGTGGCAGCAAAGGGTGGGCGCGACTGCTCTTCCTGGGCTTGTTCGCGTTGCTCATTGTGGGCCTGTTCTTCTCCTATTGCCGTGCGGCGTGGCTGAGCGTGCTGGGTGCGATAGGGGTCTACGTACTGATACGCATGGGCATGAAGGTGAAGTGGATGGTGCTGCTGTTCGGATTGGGCGTGGCGGTGTTTTTCACCTATCAGAGCGATGTGCTGTACAAGCTGGGCAAGAACCATCAGGACAGCTCATACGACTTGGCGGGACAGATTAAGTCTATTTCCAACATCTCGACCGACGCGAGCAATCTGGAGCGACTGAACCGCTGGGCGTCGGCGATACGCATGTGGAAAGAGCAGCCTCTGCTGGGGTGCGGACCAGGAACTTATCAGTTCCTCTATGCCAGCTACCAGCGGAGCTACCAGCTGTCGACCATCAGCACCAATGCGGGCAACTTGGGCAACGCCCACAGCGAATACATAGGCCCGCTGACCGAACAGGGGGTGCCGGGCGTGCTGCTGGTGGTGTGCGTCTTTATGGCGACCTTCGCCACGGGCGTGCGCGTATACCGCACAGCCAAGGACAAACAAATTGCAAATATGGCACTGGCTTTCACATTGAGCCTGCTGACCTATTATATACACGGTGTCTTCAACAATTTCCTCGACACCGACAAACTCTCGGTGCCGTTCTGGGCGTTTACCGCAGTCATCGTCGCGCTGGATGTATATAGCGAGAAGAGGACCGCCGAGGCAACAGCCCCTCACGATGAAGCGTAGGATTTTGCTGGTACTAGCCGTCTGCACGCTCGGCAAAGTGCAGGCACAGGGCGGTGCCTTGGGCAAAGCCCCGTGGAACAACTACGGATGGACGGCACAAGACGTGACCATACCTCTATTGCGCGAAGCCATCGAAGAGGCAAACAGCATGCCCGACAGCGCAGACCTGCTGATAGAAGAGGCGCGCAAACATTTGGGCAAGCCTTACCACTACGGAGGCAAAGGACCCAAGGTGTTCGACTGCGCAGGCTTTGCCCGCTATGTGTATATGCAGTTTGGATATGTGCTGCCTGGAGGCAGCATCCCCCAGTATCGCATGGGCAGACACATCAACGACACAAAACAGCTGCAGAGGGGCGACCTAGTCTTTTGGCAGGGACGTTCAGGCACTGGCGGAGTAGGTCATACGGGCATTGTCACTGAAGTGGACACCGTCACGGGTGTGTTCCGCTTTATCCATGCCGCCACGTCGACGGGCGTGATACACTCCTACTCCAACGAGGCCTACTACGCCCGCCGGTATATAGGTGCCACCCGCCTGCTAGGCAAGCGCAAGAAGCCCGAAAGCCCGCTGCCGAGGAGGAGATAATAAAAAATAAGAGTAATATACACAATAAACAAGCCCCACCTGCGTTATCTTCGCAAAAAGAAAAAACATGCAACAGATAACCATTAACATTGAAAATCCTGCCATACTGCCTAGCTTGCGCAAGGTGCTTAACGCAATTGACGGCGTTAGCATTGTGCCACAACACCGTCGCACAGGTATTGAAGAGGCTGAAGAGGACATTAGAATGGGTCGTGTGTATAAGGCCTCCAGCGTTGACGACATGTTCAAGCAAATTCTCGGATGATACATGTATTCTATAGAGTACACCAACCGATTCCGCAAAGACTTAGTGCGTTGCCAAAAACGAGGCAAGGACATGAAACTGATTCATTCGGTCATCAGTCAGCTTGCGGCCAATGGCACCCTGCCAACTCAATATCGCCCACACAAACTATCTGGGAAATATGCCAACAAATGGGAATGCCATATCCAACCAGACTGGCTACTCGTGTGGGAACAATACAACGATTAGTTGCGCATGATAATGACCAATACTGGTTCACATAGCGACATTTTTTAACAATCCTTCTCAGAGTTTTATTTCCTCAAAATACAGCAAAGGGCAGCATTGGAGCCGCCCTTTGTCGCATCAAATCACAAAGTAATATACCGTAGGGGCAGATGCTTGTGTCTGCCCTAACAATGAATGAGTTATCGTACCATGCCGTTGTCGTATCCGCCGTTGTCGAGAGTCTTCTCACCCTTACGGAAACTCTTGCCGTAGGACATTTGCCACGTGAGGCCGAGTACTAGCATGTTGCCGTTGTTGGCAGTCCAGTTGGTGTGGCGGTAAGGATGCACCTCGCTGAGGCCGATGGTTTCGTAGCGGTAGCCGTCGGGGTTGAAGGGGCAATGCCACGAGAGCATGGCCTGCAGGTTGCGCCAGCGGTACTGGATATAGATGGTTTGCGCCATCTCATTCATTACGTAGTTCTCGCCGTGGAGCGTCCACTGCGGGAGAAGGGTGAAATTGGCTCCGGCCACAAAATTATCCCAATAGAACTGCGCGTTGGCAGAGGCTGTGAGATTGTCTCTGGTGTGCAAAAAGAGAGGACCCTGGGAGATGTAATGGAAGTAGGTGGCATCGAGTGAGAGGTTGAGGTGGTGCCACAATCCTTGCGTGCCCACCTGAACGTAACCAAAGAGGCACTGCCAGCGGTCGGCATTGTGATAGCTACGGACGAAAAGGTCACGCGCAGGTTCATAAATGTAGGCACCAAAGATGGGATGAAACTGATGTATTGCGCCAGTGGTGGCGAGGGCATACCAACCCGAAGTGTGGATATAGCGCAGCATTAAGCTATTAGAAAATGTCTCACTGGGTTTAAGAGTGGGGTTGCCTTCCATTCCCTCGACATCGTCAGTCTGCTGGAAAACGGGAGAGAGTTGCGAGAGCGAGGGGAGCGAGGGAGAGTACTGCGACATGGCGGTGAGCGACCACTGCGGGCTGATGCGCCATTGCAGACGGGCGGTGCTAAGGTTGCGGAGATAGGTCTGCACATCGTTACCGTCGGTGACATAAAGGAGCTTGGCACCCGTTCCGAGAAGGTAGGAGACCTTGCTGCCAAGGGAACCTTGGATTTCGGCATAGAGGTAGGCGTTGTCCTTGGTCATGGCGGAGGTGGTAGGGGCGTACCCTTGTGTACGTCCGTATTCGTTTTCGGCGAAGTTGTGCTGGTACTGGAGACCTGTGCGAAACAATATCGTGCCAAACTGACGGCTGTAGACACCTTCGCCACTGAGGGCGTAGCCGTGACCGTCGATGGCTGTAATGTATTGTGCATCCACAGGGGCATGCCCGTATGTGAGGGTATTGTCGTACTTATCAATGGCATATTGACCCACCACGTTCAGCTCCACTTTCTGGTTGTGGGGCATACGGTGGGTGTAGAAAAGGTCGAGCTTGGGCAGGTGGTCCTTCATATAGCTGTGTTGCGACATGGTCTGCTCGGTGGTGATGCCGCGGTCAGTCTCAGTCATGGTGCCATTGCCGGTGAGTGTCCGGGAGTAGAGCTCGTCCTGAAGGGAGGCGACGAACATGGTGCTGTCGTCGTGCTGGTAGGTGTATTCGGCATTGAGGGAGTGTTGAATATACCAGAATGGCATGTTTTGGCGTTGATATCGGGTTACCGTCCTTGCCATGTCGAGATAACTGTCTTCCATTTCGTAGGGAGCGTTGTCATAGTTGCGGTAGCCGAGGGTGTATTCCAATGCGAACTCACTCTTGCCTTTATGATAGCTGCCTTGTAGGTAGCCGTTGACAAAGCCTGTGGTGAATGCCGTCTCCCCCTGTGCCACGATGTTGCCACCATCTTCGCGCTCTTTCAGTATGATGTTAATAATGCCCGATGCGCCACGGTCGAGGTAGCGGGTGCCAGGATTGTTGGAATATTCAATGCGCTTGATTTGCTCGGCACGGAGATTTGCCAACCTTGCCAGCGGTACCTCCTTGCCGTTGATTTGCAAGATGGCGAGCCCGCCGTCGACAGTGATGGACTGCAATGCCACATCGACCCTTAGTCCCGGCAGTTTCAGCATGTCGAGCAGCACCAGCGTGCGTCCTGCCGCCTGCACCTCCTCCTGTTTGGGCAGCACCACGAAGCGGTCTATTTCCTCGGTGGTGCGGCTGGCGGTGACAGTGACCGCCTCGAGCTGCTTGGCACTCATGGTCAGCTCGCCGAGGTCACCCAAACCACAACGCACCGACACCCGTTCGTAACCAGCAGAAGAGGCGACAAGATTGTATGTGCCTTCGTCAGCGGATATGGCAAACGCGCCGTTCTCGTCGCTGGTGGTGCCGACAAGGATGCTGTCGCTATCGATGTGTTTTATCACCACGTTGGCGAAAGCTACGGGTTGGCGGTTGTCGTCCACCAGTCGGCCCGACACCTGCCCCGTCTGGGCATGTAGCGCAGTGGCCATGCCCAGTATAGAAAACAGAAGAAGTGTAAGTCTTTTCATGTTATCTTTTATTGATAATTAATCATCATCGCCCAAAGAGATGGCAATGCCGAGCTTGATGGGGTAGACATCTTTGTCCATGCCGGTGTTAATGGGTATGGTTGCCACTTGCAGGTAGGCGTAAATATTCGGCATACCAATGCTCAGGCGGGCATCCAAACGGAAGGGGTTCATCACATTGGTGGCATTGTCGCGGTCTTTGAAGGTGGCACCATTGGAGTAGTCAATCCTATGCTTTAAACCCGTGTGGAAATTGTTGTAGTTCAGCCCAGGGATGGCTGCCAGGCCAATGAAGAAGTCGCTGTTGTTAGACAGCTCCCAGCGCACCATGAGGGGCAGGGTAACATAGCGTGCCACCAGGCGAGTGTTGCAGTCGCCCTCGTCTACAGATTCTGTCAGGAAAGTGGTTTTGCCCGTCGGGTCAGCACCCATATAGATATATTCGTCCACAAACTTAAACACATCGGATGCATAGCCAAGACCTATGCCGAGATGCCAATGGCTGTTGACAAAGGGGTAGTAGACCGCTTCCAGCTGGTAGGAGGAGAAGGTAGTGTTGAGGGCATAGCCGCCATCCATGCGCATGAGGCCGTTATAGGGCTTGTCGCCCCAGTTGAGGAAGCCCCAGAGGAAGTCGAGGCGGAAGTCGTCGCTGTGCCAGTTGGCGCTTTCCTTACGTTCCTCGATAAGCTCTCTTACCTTGGAGGGAGTCTCCTCGGTGTCATCTTCCCAATCTACTACATCTTCGTACTCACCCGAGAAGACGGTGTTGGTGACATTGAAGTGCGGAACATTTACCTTTGCCCTGTCCTCCTCGACCGTCCGCATATTGGTGCCAAAGCAGTATGCCACATCCACCTTGGAGAAGTCGGTGGCCTTGAACATAAAATCGTCGGCAAAGCAGGGCGTGGTAACCGACACAGAGGAGAAATCTTCTGCCATCAACTTAAGACGGCGGGCACGGATGGTGTCAATGTCTTGCAGCGCGTGGATGGTCACACGGCTGTAATCCTCGGTGTAGACATTCATGATAGTGAGCTTGGCCGAGCACACCACGTCAATCTGCGCATAGTCCTCGGCGTATATCGTGGTATGGGCCCCCATCAGCAGATGCAGACGCATTTTGCCAACGCCAGGGATTGCCTCGAGACAAAAATGGCTAAACTTGCCGTGCCTGGAGCGATAGCCATAGGTCACGCCCTTGGGCATGGTGGAGGCATTGCCTGTGCGGTCGAAGCATTCGAGATATTCCACGGTGTCGCTCACCACCTCCACATTGCAATAGCCAGAGAATGTCAGACGCTCAATCTTGCTGGAGAAATTCAACCGATACACCTTTAGCGTGTCGTCGGTGGCTTGGTCTGGCTTGTTGCCCGCCGTGGCAGCAAAGGTCATCAGCATCAGGGCAACGAATGAAATGAATCTAGTTTTCATAGTGTATACTTTTATGTTGTTATTCTAATAATTGAATCGTGTACGTATTTCGCCACGGGTCTCGGCGTAGGACTGGTAGGCATAGTCGCGGAGGGTGTTGCTGACACGGCTGCGGAAGGCACGGAAACGGTCGCCGACCGTGGGCTGATAGGCCACCTGCACCACTTCCATAGGCGACTGGCTGGTGGGAAAGATGGTCATTTCGATATACTCAATCACCACCGTGTCCTCCTGCTGAGAGATGGGCATGGGGTCGGCTTCTGCCAACAAGGCAGACTCCTCCGTCATGGGTGGTTCGTATGGGGGCAGGGACTCAATAGCCTCCTCCTGTACAGGGGTGGCTGGTTCTGTAGATTGGGCTATTAGTTCTGTTGACTTGACAACAATGGGTGATTGCTCTTCCTGTTTTTGCGCCATCGGCCCGATGGGTTTCATCGTAGTGGCTGACTGACGGTTTTGAGCCACCATACCTGTCTGTTGTGGTGCATTGTCATTAGGCCACATCAGCCACACGCCGCCTATCAGCACCGCCGCCACACAGGCTGCGACAGCCCATCGCCAAAGAGGGATAACTTTGGTCTCGCGGCGCAGCAGACCCGCCTTGTCGGGATAGGCCATCGGCGGCATCTCCAGCTTGAGCGCGGGGTCGTAGAGCGACAGCTCCTCTGCCAACTCGGGGTGCTGGGTGACAAACGCCTCCACGGCGGCACGCTCGTCGGCGGTCAGCTCGCCTTCGCAGTACTGGTAGAAGTACTCTTCGTAGTTATCAGTTGTTATTGTCATAGCCTAATGCGATTAATGTTTTCTTTAATGATACTCGTGCGCGAAAGAGATACACGGACACCTGTTTCTCGGTGAGGGAGAGCATTTCGGAGATTTCCTTGCAGCTATAGCCTTCCACATCCCTCAGCACCACGGCTTCGCGCTGTATCTGTGGCAGAAGTTCCAGAGCCTTGTCCAACGCCTCTTGGAGGTCGAACCGCTCGTCGGGCTGCACCACTCGGTCGGGTTCCAACAGCGGGAGGATCTGTTGATGCACCTGCTCGTGGCGATGGTGGCTCATCAAGAAATTGTGTGCCACCGTGAACAGAAACGACTTGCCTTTCTCCACCTCAACCTTCTCCCTGCGCTCCCACAACGATGCGAAAGCCTCCTGCACAGCGTCTTTCGCCTCCTCGCCACCACCGCAGTGCACCGCGAAGCGGTACACGTCGTCGGCCCATAGCCTCACACCGTTGTTATATTCCTTTTGCGTCATTTGCTATATAAACGCGCGAAAGCCAAAAATACTACAGCTAAACTAAAAAAAAAGTAAAAAAAGAGAGTCGAGAATTGAGAATAATCCTGTGCGACAGCCAATTCTCAATTCTCAACTTTCAATTTTCAACTTCCCCCTACTCCCCTATCAGATTAATAATATCCTTTAGCCTTGGGGCAAGGATGATTTCGGTGCGGCGGTTGATGGCTTTGTTGGCGGCACTATTGTTCTTCACCTTGGGAGCATATTCGGCATGCCCTGCCGCCTCCACTCGGGCGGGATTGATTTTAGGCCCTTGTTTCAACAATAGTTTCACGATGGCGGTGGCACGCATCACACTGAGATCCCAATTGTCCTTGACGGCGGTGCTGCCGTGGTAAGCATCGTTGTCGGTGTGGCCTTCTACAACCACATTCAGGTCGGGATTGTCCTCCAGTACCTTTGCCAGACTCTTCAACGCCTGCACACCCTGTGCCGACACCTCCCAACTGCCCGAGGCAAACAACAGTTTGTCCGCCATCGACACATATACCTTGCCGTCCTTCACCTTCACGTCTAACCCTTTGTCGGCAAAGCCCACTAAGGCCTTCTGTACCGAAGCACGCAGGTTCTCCAACTCGCGCTGCTTGGCCTCCAACTCCTCGTTCATTGCCAGTTCGCTCTGTGCCATTGAGGCCAGCTGATCTTCTAATTCGCGTTGCTGCGCCAACATCGCCTGTTCCTTAGCCTTCACAGCCTGCTCCTTCTCATTCAGCTCGCGAGTGCGCTGCTCAAGCATGTTGTTCACCTTCGACAGGTCGCGATTCTTGCCTGTCAGTTGTTGCAAGAAGTTCTCCACCGTAGTGTCGTAGCGCAACTGCAACGCCGCATAGGCACGGTTGATTGAGGTTACAGTCGCCTCGCACTCTTGACGTGCCGCAGTCATATCGCTCAGCGTCATGGTCATTGCTTGCCCCTGACGCACCAATTCGGCATTCTCCTCACGCAGTTCCTGCATCTCCTGCTTGGCAAGGGTCAGGCTCTTAGAAGCCTGCGTATAGTGCGACTGCAACGCCTCATACTCGCGCATCGACACACACGACGACATCAGCACCGCACAAACAAATAAATTGAGAAATCTTTGCTTCATATTACAATGTTTAAATTTTGAAACTTAAGGGTCGTGACCAAATATTTAAGCATTAACACGTTCACACTTACTATTTGTCAGACAGGAACTCTTCATAATACTTCGCTTTGACAGAATCTTTATCCTGAAAAGAGTAATTGCCACAATAAATGTCATACAACTTTCTTGCGACAGATTCCGACTTAGAAGAGTCAAAATATTTTTCGTAGTATGTTATTATGGTAGTAGTATAATGATCTTTTGTATTGTATTTTAGCTGGTCAAAAAGGAAATTAGCACACATCAAATATCCTCTATGGTAGGAATATTCTTGGGCCAGAAAATCCGTTATGCATATCAATTTGTCCATCTCGGCTTTGGGAATGTGTGAGTATGTGTAAAAATAGTGGGTAAACAATATACTATAGGCATCGACATTACCTCTCTTTATCTCACTGTAAATTTGTTTTAGCTCAGGCTCAGACAATCTCACTGGGCCAAAGTCCTCCATTTTCCCAAAGTCGAAATGCAAAGTATCTCTCAGTGCGTCTTTCGAATAGAAATAGTCACAAAAGGCATCACGATGAGTGTTGCTTTCTACAATGGTATCCTTCATAACGTTGTTGTCGGGAGTCGCAGGCGTTGTACCCATACCCGGCTGGCATGAGGCCATTCCTATAAGGAGAAATAATGGTAAGATATTCATAATAAGACAATGGCTCACGAGGAAATTACTATTTGATATTGAAATGCTCGCCGCTGCGACGTTTCAATTTTCAATTTTCAACTTTCAATTTTCAATTTAAAAGTAACGTGAATTAAAAAAAAATCGTATCTTTGCCTGCTTATTTTTCGCGACATGACTTTTGCACACATCTATAAGAAACTACATATTTGGCGTTTGCAGCATATAACCGAGCAGTCGTACCTACTGCTGTTGAGCGTCATTGTGGGTCTATTCAGCGGTCTAGCGGCAGTATTGCTCAAAACCGTCGTGCATCTTTCGGGCCAAATGGTGATGGCCTTCGGCAACAATTATGCCGTCGCCAACGGAGGCAATGTGCTTATTTTTGTCACCCCGTTCATCGGCATCCTGCTCACCATCCTTTTCGTCCGTTTCATTGTCAAAGGAGACATCGGCCACGGCATCCCCAGCGTGCTGCTGGCCATCTCGCGACATAAGGGCAAGCTGCCCCCGCGCAACATGTACACCTCGCTCGTTGCCTCCACTCTCACCGTCGCCTTCGGTGGCAGCGTCGGTCTTGAAGCCCCCATCGCCTCCACCGGCAGTGCCATCGGCTCCAACGTGGGTCGCTTTTTCCGCGTCAGTCCTCGTGGGGTCAAACTGCTGTTGGGGTGCGGTGCCGCAGGTGCCATCGCCGGCATCTTCAAGGCTCCGCTGGCAGGCGTGCTGTTCACCCTCGAGGTGCTGATGTTCGACATGACCATGACCACCGCTGTCCCCCTGCTCATTTCAGCTCTGACAGCATCCACCGTCGCCTATTTCCTCATGGGACAGGACGTGCAGTTCGCCTTCCACGTCACCGAAGATTTCTCCCTGAGCCAGATTCCCTTCCTTATGGTGCTGGGGGTCTTCTGCGCCTTCAGCTCGGTCTATTTCCTCCGCTGCACCGACAAGGTCGAGTCTTGGTTTGCCGAACGTAAGACATGGATTCGCAAATGGCTCGTCGGCGGACTGGTGCTAGGCGTGATGATATTCCTCTTCCCGCCCCTCTACGGCGAAGGCTACTGGGCGCTCACCGAGTTGCTCAACGGCAGCGACCACGACCCCCTCTTTGCCAACAGCGTCTTCAACACCTTCCGCGACAACTCTTGGGCGGCACTCGCCATCCTCTTTGTCCTCATACTGCTGAAACCCATCGCCACTGCCACCACCATAGGCAGTGGCGGCGTGGGCGGTACCTTCGGTCCCTCGCTAGTGGTAGGCGGCCTCAGCGGCTACTTTATCGCCGCCCTGGGCAACCAGCTGGGTCTGCCACCGCAATCCACCGCCAACTTCGCCCTCGTGGGCATGGCAGGCGTCATGACCGGTGTGATGCACGCACCCTTCATGGGAGTCTTTCTCATTGCCGAAATCACGGGTGGCTACGCCCTTATGATACCCCTCCTTATCACCGCTACCGTCACCTATATCTGCGTCCAGCCCTTTGAAAATCATTCCATCTATGCTCGCAAGCTGGCACTCAAGGGCGACCTGATGACCCACAACAAGGATGCCTCCGCTTGGCACCTTATGGACCTGCACAAACTGATAGAAACCAACTTCGCCACCGTTCCAGAGAACGGCACCCTACGCGACATCGTCGAGGCTGTCAAACGCTCCAAGCGCAACCTCTTCCCCGTCGTGGACTCCAATGGCAAGTTCCTCGGTCTCATCGTTATGGATGATATACGCCAGACCCTCTTCGAGACTGAGCTCTACGACAGCCTCACCGTCCGCGAGATGATGATGACATTCGACGACAAAGACATCGTCCACTCCAGCGATTCGCTCTCCGACGTGGTCAACAAATTCCAACTCAGCAACCGCTATAACCTCATCGTTGTCGACGACGACGGTGCCTACCTCGGCTTCCTCTCCCGCGCCAACACCTTCTCCGCCTACCGCCGCTTCATCTCCCAAAGCTCAGAAGAATAAATGCCCGCTTGTAATAACAATGTTTGACTTTTAACACGATAGTTCTTCGACCCTTTAATCTCCTTTCGGTTCGGGTAGCAAGAAATCTGCAATATTGTCGGGCGTGATAACCTGAAAGTCAGCATTGGGATAGGCCTCGGTGAAAGTCTTGGTGATAAATGCTTTTGCTCGTGGGTTCCATTTCATTTCGTATGCATTGAGTTTCCCGCCGCCCTCTTCCAGATAGTCTATTTCTTGTTGCTGTTTGGTCCGCCAGAAATAACGGTTCACCCAACGGTGGTAGTACTCGTTGCTCTTCATCCTTTCGGCTATGACAAAATTCTCCCACAACGCCCCAATATCCTGCCTCACCTCTGGGGCATTGTAGTCAGCTATCAAGGCATTCCGTATGCCGTTGTCGTAAAAGTATATCTTGCGGCTCGCCTTGAGCTCGTGGCGCAGGTTGCGCGAGAATGAGGGCAGTCGGAATATGATATAGCATTGCTCCAACAGAGTAATGTAACGTTCTACTGTCTTGCTGTCCATCGAGCACATCTGGCTCAATTCATTATACGACACTTGCGACCCCACCTGATAAGCCAATGCCCTCAACAGGATTTGCAGTTTGTCTGGATGCTTGATACTCTCCCACGAGAGAATGTCCTTATACAGATAGGCATCGGTCAGCAGTTTGAGTATCTCTATTTCGTTGCCGTCGTTTGTCACCACCTCCGGGTAGTATCCATAAATGATACGCCTTGGAAGCATCCGCATCTCTTTCAGTTTTCCGTGATGCGCCACCATCTCGCCAAACGACAACGGGAACATCTGGTACTCCCATTTGCGGCCAGTCAGTGGCTCGTTCTCTTTAT
>JAEEIS010000122.1 GCA_016281475.1 Bacteroidales bacterium | reverse complement strand
GCCCTCTTCACCCAGCTGCCCAGCGCCCGCATTCGCGGCTACAAGCCCGGCCGCTTCTCATTCAACGTCAGCGGCGGACGTTGCGAACACTGCAAGGGTGCCGGTGTCCGTACCATCGAAATGAATTTCCTACCCGACGTCTACGTCAATTGCGAAGTTTGCAACGGCAAACGCTACAACCGTGAGACACTGGAAATAAGATACAAAGGCAAGAGCATCTCCGACGTGCTCGACATGACCATCAACGAGGCCGTCACCTTCTTCGAGTCCTACCCCAAGCTCTATCGCAAACTCAAGACCCTACAGGAAGTAGGCCTAGGCTATATCACCCTCGGCCAGCAGTCCACCACCCTCAGCGGCGGCGAAGCCCAGCGCATCAAGCTCGCTACCGAGCTGGCACGTCCCGAGACGGGCAACACACTCTATATCCTCGATGAGCCCACCACCGGTCTCCACTTCGAAGACATACGCGTCCTGCTCGAGGTGCTGCAACGCCTTGTCGACCGTGGCAACAGCGTCCTCGTCATCGAGCACAACATGGATGTCATCAAGGTGGCCGACTGGATTGTCGACATGGGTCCCGAAGGAGGTCGTCGTGGCGGACAAATCATGTTCCAAGGCACACCCGAGGACCTTGCCCAACAGCCCGACAACTTCACCGGCCAGTACCTCAAAGAGGAACTGGATGCCATGAAACAATAACATTCAATACCCCCGCAAGCCATCCTCCCCTATCTGATATACCTCCTCGGCATCCCTGCCCTTGTCATGCTCCTAGCCCGTCGTTGGCAATGGATTGACAAAGTCAGCCCTATGGCCGTGCTGTACGTCATCGGACTATTGGTAGCCAACACCACCCCTTGGCTTCACAACTCGCGCCTGCTCGAACTCAACAACCTCGTCGGCAACATCTGCACCCCCCTTGCCATCCCCCTCATGCTCGTCGCGTGCAGCCTATCCAATTGGTCCACAGGCAGAGCTCTCAAAGCCTTCCTCAGCGGCCTACTCGCCGTGCTCATTGTCACCATCATTGGATTCTTCCTCTTCCGCGGACAGAGCGACCCTCGCCAGTTTGCCCAAGTATGCGCCGTGGCCGTCGGCATCTACACCGGCGGCATCCCCAACATGGGAGCCATTGCCCAAGGCGTCGGGATGGACCAGCACACCTACCTCTACGTCACCTCCTACGACCTCATCATCACCGGTCTCTACCTCGTCTTCGTCATCTGCCTTGGCAAACCCTTGTTCCGCCGCCTGTTGGGCCACGATACCCCTCTCCCCACATCTTCCAATTTAGAGTCCACCCCCAAATCCCTCAATCCCTTCCTACGCCACGCCGTCACACCTCTCCTAGCCCTGCTCATCGCCATCGTCTCCTATCTCCTCTCCACCCTCTTCCCCGACAGTCTCTCCACCCCCATACTCATTCTCATCCTCACCACGCTCGCCATCGCCGCCACATTCCTCCCCTTGGTGCGCCGCGTCAATCGCGATGCCCGGCAACGCGACACCCAGCCCACCTCCTTCACACTCGGCCTCTACTTCGTCTACCTCTTCTGTTTCTCCATTGCCAACGCCTGCGACGTGCGCCAGATGAACCTGGCCGGCAGCCTCCATATCCTTTGGTTCATCCTCTTTGTCATCTTCGGCTCCCTAGTGCTGCAAATCCTCTTCGCCAAACTGCTGCACCTCGACGGCGACACCACCCTTGTCACCTCCGTGGCACTCATCAATTCACCACCTTTCGTGCCACTCGTCGCCGCCCTACTCGGCAACAAGGAAATCATCGTCCTCGGCATCACCGTGGGCCTGATTGGATACATGCTAGGCAACTACCTAGGCCTTGCCATATTCTTCCTCCTCGCCCCGGCCTGACCGTCCCGCTTTCATAAAAAATACAAATCGCCATACTTTTTTATTCATAAACGAAATAAAAGTTGTATCTTTGCCCGTTAAAACTCAATAATCAACATAACAATTTATTCAAATGAAGTCACTAAAAACCAAGATTGTAAGCATTTTCACCGTGCTTTCTGTGCTGATGTGTGGCAATGTAAAAGCTGACAATGTAGACCTCCAAACCGCCAAACAGATTGGTGCCTACTACTACAACGTCGCAACAGGCACCAAGGCTCCTGTTAGTGCTGAGAAGTTGGAACTCGTCCAGCAATTCGACAATCCCACCCTGTGCATCCCCGCACTCTATGCCTTCAATGTGGCCGGCAACGGCTTTGTCGTGGTCTCCGCTTCCAACACCACCGACCCCGTCCTCGCCTATTCGCCCGAAGGGCGTCTCGACAACCTCAATCCCGCCTGCCAATACATGCTGGAAAGCTATGCCCGCCTCATCAGTCAGGACCAGAACCACAACGCCACCCCGACCGCCGAGATTAAAGGCAAGTGGGACGAGCTCATCAACCAGACCTTCACCTGCGACCTCTCGACCAAGGCCGTCCTCGTCAAGGCCAAATGGGGACAGGGCGACCCCAATGCCCCATCCTACAACGTCTTCTGCCCTCAAGTCCAAGGCAAGCCCTGTCTGGTAGGCTGCGTCGCCACCGCCATGGCATCAATTATGCACTACTGGAAATACCCCGTCAAGGGCGGCGGCAGCAACAGTTCTACCGCCGTCACCAACTGGAACAACCAAACCATCAAATACAAATTCGCTGTCGACTCCAACAAGTTCATCTTCGACAGCATGCCCAACCAAATCAACGAGCGCAGCGAATGGAACTACAAGCGCGCCTGCGGCAAAATCAGCTTTGCCTGCGGTGTCACCGTCAAGATGGACTGGGGTCTCGATGGCAGCGGTGCCGTCTCACAAAATGTACCCGGAGCCTTCTACAACTGGTTCAAATACTCCGACCAGGCCACCCACATATATCGTTCTGGCCGCACCGATGAGCAGTGGCTTGAAATTCTCCATAACGAAATCGATGCCAACTCCCGTCCGGTTTATTACAGTGCTTCCGACCCCGATCCGGGCCACGGTGAAGATGCTGCCGGCCACGCCTTTGTCATTGCCGGTTCGTCAGCTGCCAGCCAAAGCATGTTCTATATCCGTTGGGGCTGGGACGGTGGCAGCGACGGATTCTACACCCTCGCACCTGCCTCCGCCATTGGCAACGCAGGTACATATCATTTCACCGACAACCACGGCATGGTCTACAAAATCTTCCCCCGCGAGCAAGTGGGCATCGAGGAGAACACAGCCTTCTCCACCTCCCCCGCCTACCCCAACCCTGCCACCGACCATATCATGATTCCCGTCGACATGTCGCTCAACATGTACCTCTCCACCTATAGCATCGACGGCAAGCTCATCGAGAACATCGTCGTTCCCGCCGGCACTAAGGAGTACCGCCTCAACCTACAAAACTACGCCCCCGGCAACTACATCTACCGCCTCAACGGTTCCGCCGTCAAATTCACCGTCCTCTAAAAACAGGGACGCTCAACAATACAAAAGCCCCCGAGCCATTCGGGGGCTTTTTATTTCTCTTGCCACAAATAGCACTATAACTTATACCTCATATACAGTCCGAAAGCAATATCCAGTCCCCGCTCCCTCAAGTCGTAGTAAAACTCAGCGTCCAACCCCAGCGAAAGCTTGCCCGTATACCGGTTCTCCAGCCCCACCTTGGCGGTAATCATCTCGCGCTCCGGCACCGCAAAATCCTTCTTGTGCCAGCTCACACTCTGGAAATGGTAGCTCCCCCTCGAGGCGATAAACTGGTTGCCGTACCAATAGCCTGCCTGCAGCAGCATCTTCCACCCCCCACGCCAATGCGGACCATAGTGCCACGACTCTACAGGAACATGGTTGGGCAGCACAAAGTCGCACGACACCTGCGGCCACACCCCCCAGCCATTGTCGTATTTCTGGCACTTTCTAGGCGAAATATCCTGATAGAAGAACACCGGCACATCCAACGCCAACGCACTCTCCCTGTCCAACGACACATTCACCCGCAGTCCCACACTCTCGTTAAACAGCGACTCGATGCAGGTGTCCAATGCCGAAAACTGGCCCCCTCTGTGCGTGCCCAAAAAGCTGAACGGCATCGTCACAAACACCCCCTGCCTACTGTTCCATCCCTTACCCCACAGAAGCAATTCATTGCTGCTGCCCAGCGTAAAACGCTCCTGAGTCATCTGCCAAGGCTCCAGCAGCTCCTCCCAGTGCAGCCACGTGTCGGTCGACAGCTCGACCCATCCACCCAACGGCAGCCGTGCCAATATCTGCACACCCTCCTCATAATGGTCATAGACGTATCTCTCGCGGTCCAGCATAGGCTCAAACAACTTGTGCGTCAATCCACCATACAGCGACCCCATCACCAGCCGCACATTGTCGTGCACCCTATAATCCAACCGCACCAGAGGCTTCCACTGTCTGATGCCCTCCGACCCCGCGACGCCTGTCAGATGCACCCCGAAGGTCATCTGCGCATCCTCGCCAATCAAGTGCTTGGCATACGGTGTCACAAAAAAGCCCGTGGCAGTATACCCACGCGTATAGGGGAGCGAAAACTCCGCATCGCGCAAAAAAGTGGCGGCATCCACCCCTATCAGCCACGAGTTCTGCCGCCCATACCGCCGCTGCCACTCCTTGGTGTGAACAGCATCATCCTCCAACTCATCCCTCCACTCGTCGGCAGGGTCCGTCAGCAGCTGCAACTCGCGCTGCACCCAGTGCGGCCCGTCAGTATACCTTATAACAAGCACATCCGTATCGGTAGGCAGCGAAGTCGTCAACCGCACCTCCTGCCCCATGACTGCGCAACTTAGCGCAACCGCAGCAAACAATATCATTATTTTTTTCATGCTGCAAAAATACACATTTTTTTCGACATAGCGACCGATTCTTACCGATTCGTACAGATTCCTACCGATTTCTACCGATTTTTACCGATAGGGAAGTCCTTCAAGGCTTTTACAGCAACTATGAACCGATGAAGTATCCTTTCAAATTCCAAATCTCGAGAACGTCACCTTGGAAACACGAGAATTCGAATATTATTCTTATCTTTGCAAAACACAACCGATGGAGTTTTTTGCACAAGCTACATGCAAACAGATAGATGACCGTCTGTCGGGGTGAGTCTGACACGCAAAAAAACGCCACATAATGTACGACAACAGAGACAATATCGACTTCGCGCATGCCGACATCGGGAGACTTTTCGCCAGCATGTTCTTCCCCACGCTGCTGGGGATGCTGTTCAACATGGCGTTTATCTTCACCGACGGCATCTTCGTGGGTCACGGCATCGGCGGGTACGGCCTTGCCGCTATCAACCTCATAGGTCCCATGATGATGCTCATCAATGCGACAGGCATCATGCTGGGCATCGGTACCAGCGTGGTGGCTGCCGTCCATCTGGCACACGGCAATGTGAAGGCGGCACGCATCAACGTTACGCAGGCATTCGTCACCGGCATCAGCCTCTCGGTGCTGATGGGCGCGGTGTGCTACCTGATGCCCGACAAGGTGCTGACGCTGCTAGGGGCAACGGGGGCACTGTATGCCCATGCCCGCGAATACTACCTGTGGTTTATGCCCACATGCCTGCTCAATATGATTACCGGAATCGGGATGTTTGCCATCAGGCTCGACGGGTCGCCGCGGTATGCCATGTTGTCGAACATCATACCTGCCTTGGTGAACATCGCTTTGGACTATTTGTTCATCTTTCCCATGCAGTGGGGACTGATGGGCGCGTCGCTGGCGACAGACCTCGGCGGACTGGTGGGAACGGGCATGGTGATATACTATATGTGCTTTAAGGCAAAGACGCTACAGTTCTACCGTTTGAAGATGAGCGCGACAAGCCTGCGGCTGATGCTGCGCAACGTAGGCTACATGGTCAAGACGGGCTTGTCGGGCTTTGTGGGTGAGGTAGCCATTGCGATGATGATGCTGACGGGCAACTGGGTGTTCAAGCAGTATTTGGGCGACGACGGGGTGGCGGCATGGAGCGTGACGTGCTACCTGTTTCCTCTAGTGTATATGATTTATATTGCGGTAGCATCGTCGTCGCAGCCGATTATCAGTTTCAACCATGGTGCGGGCGAGCAGCAGAGGGTGCGCAGCACATTGCGGTTCAGCCTGCTGGTGTCGGCAGCGGCAGGACTGGCGGTGAGTGTTGTGTTCTATTTCTTTGCTCCCACGGTGGTGCGTTGCTTCCTCAGTGCCGACGCACCCGCCTACGCCTTGGCGGCCAGCGGGTTGCCATACTATGCCCTGGGGTTCGTGTTTATGGCGGTGAACGTCTGCGTGGTGGGCTACCTGCAGAGCATTGAGCGCGCGGGCCTGGCCATCCTCTTCACGGCTATGAGGGGCATCGTGTTTCTGGTTGCCGCCTTCGTGGTGCTGCCGCGTTTGCTGGCAGTGCCGGGGTTGTGGCTTGCCGTTCCCGCTGCCGAAATATCGACAACATTGTGTATATCAGTATTTGTCATAAAAAATAAGCCTGCGAAGCAATAAAAATGTTATTTTTGATACTTATTTAAATATAGTAACAAAAAATAACAAACTGATGTCAATCAAACGCACAAAACTCTTTTCGGCAGCGATGCTGCTCCTATTCTTGTTTATCACTTCCATCACATACGCCCAGCCTGGCGGCGGCCCTGGCGGCGGACGGCCTATGAGCCCACCTCCGGGAGGCTTCAACGGGCGTCCCTCGATGAGCGACCGCGAGCGCATGAGGAAACAGATGCAGGCCCAGCAGGCCGCCGAAAAATCACAACAGGTGCGCCAGAAGCGAAAGGTTAACGAAGGCGACCTATTCAAGGTTGTAGGCACCTTGCAGGACAGCACTAACAACGAGCCGATACCCTACGTGAACATCGCCATCCTCGACGCGACCGATTCGACGATGGTGAAGGGCGGCATCACCGACCTGAACGGTTATTTCGAAATACAGAACGTGCCACAAGGCGAAATGCTGCTGCGCGTTTCCGCCATCGGGTATGCCAATATCTACTTCCCCTTCACGGTGTCGAACAACACGGCACTGGGCACCATCAAGCTGGTGCCAGGAGCCACGACGCTGAAGGAGGTGAAGGTGACGGCATCGCGCCCCCTCTACGCCATGGATGGGGAGAAGATGATATATAATGTGGCGGACGACCCCACTATCCAGACCGGTACGACCAGCGACGCACTGCAGAACGCCCCGGGCGTGGAGGTGGACATCGAGGGCAACATTACGCTGCGCGGCGTGTCGAGCGTGGAGATTTGGGTGAACGACAAGCCGTCGAAACTGACGGAGGAAAACCTAAAGACCTACCTCGAGACACTGCCCGCCAATGCCCTTGACCGAATCGAGACCATCACCAACCCCTCAGCCAAATACGCCACCAGCGCAGACGCGGTCATCAACATCATCACTTCGGCCTACATCAAGAGCAACCACTTCATCAGTTTCGGCGTGAACGGCGCCACACAGCCGTTTGTGTCGCCGTGGGTGTCGTACACTTGGGCGAACGAGAAACTGTCGGTGAACCTCTACGCCAGCGGACGCTATAACTACAACAAGAACGACGGCTGGAGCAAGACCACCTATCGCAAGCTCGACCCCACCACGGGCGACACGGTCGTCACCTCGTGGGACAGCAGCAACAGCCAAAGCAACAGCAACCGCCTGAACGGAAACATCTTTGCCCGCATCAGCTATGCCATCGACAGCATGACCGACCTGGACTTCATGGGTACATACAACTACAGCCACTCGGGCGGTGAAAACCTGCTGACCCGCATGCGCGAGAACTATCTGACAGCCACACCGGAGTTGTTCCACTATTTCGACACCAACCTCACGTCGAGCAACAGCGGGTTTGGCATGGCCGGACTTGACTATACTCACAAATTTGACGACAGAGGCCACAACATCCGCGCCAGCATCCATGAGCACCACAACAGCGGTAACAGCCAGAACGACTTTATCCGCCAATATACTGAAGGTGTGGAATACACCATCGGGGAGAATTTTGATAAGTGCTACTTGGACAAGTACCACACCAACGACCTGAGCGCGGACGTGCGCTACAACCGTCCCTACAGCGAAAACGGCGAGCTGTCGTTCGGACTGGGCTACGGGTTGAAGAACACCTCACGTAAATACAATGTGTCGGACAGCGCACACACCGCCAACGTGCGAGACCTATTGCGCAGCTATGATTTCGACGACACGGAGAACTCAGTGGAGGCCGACGTGGAGTGGACACGGCGTTGGGGCAATTTCACCCTCGAACTAGGATTGGGAACACAATACGAGAATATCGACTTCCGCTACTACGGCAGCGAGGTATACCAATTCACCATCGACGACACGGCATGCAATTTCCTCACCTTCAGCCCATCTATTCACATGTCGTATCGCACTGAGAGCATGCACAACTACAAGCTGAACTACTCGCTGCGCATGCGCCACCCCGGTGAAGAAGACCTCACCACCTACAAACGCTATTCGGTGGACAGCTACTCGACGGGCAACCGTGACCTGACCTATTCCTACACCCACAACGCAGAGGTGGGCTGGAGCAAGTATTTTATGTCGTTTGGCAACGTGGGGTTGGAAGGCTACGCCCGCTTGAGCACCAACGAGATTAGCAGTCTCACCAGCTCCACCGACGAGGAAGACCCGATACTGGACCGCATCGTGCAGTTTACCGTGCCCTACAATATGGGCTCGTCCTACCGCGTGGGAGGAACGGCTTTTATCACCTTCCGCCCGTCGGGATTCCTCAATGTGCGGTTATACACCAATATCTACGACTACGGGTACAGTTTTGTACACGAAGCCAGCGGCCTGAACTTGAACAACCACAAGGTGTCGTGGAGCACCCGTCTGAACTGCTGGGTGAAGCTGTTCGACAAGTACCAGGTGTTTGCCTCTGCCAACTATTCTTCGCCCACCATCAGTCTGGCATCGGAGCGTAAGGCAAGATACTTCCTCAACTGCGGCGTTCGTGCCGACTTCTTCAAGCGCAAACTGTCGGCCTATATCAACGTGCAGGACATCTTCAACTGGGGTAAGACCATCGGCTCGGGTTCGAGCAACACCAACCCATACCTGCTGAGCGAAAACAACAACCGCACGCTGAACAGCCGCTATATCTCCGCCGG
>JAEEIS010000018.1 GCA_016281475.1 Bacteroidales bacterium | reverse complement strand
TAAATGTTTGAAGATTGCCTCGCGATAGTATATCGTCAAAGCTTTTGCCAACACTCTTTTTTGCCAATCTTTAAATCCCGGATTAAGACTTAGCAGCACAACCCTTGCTGTAAGTGGATTGCCCATAAATGGTTTAGGCCATTTTTGAATACGGTATTTATATTCAACATCGTTATTTCGATTATGTTCGCTAATATAAGCCTCATCGCATTTAAGGACACATTGTGCGTTGTCATCGTAAATCGTTGACCCACCTCGTATGGGGTCAACGTACTCGAGACTTGAACCCCACGGATTCATGGATAAAACCTCTTCTTCCGAGATGGGTATTCTATCAAGTGGAGTTGGACTACACCATAGCTGTCTGAATTCGTCAGCATCAATGTAATGTCGCTTAATTAGTTCGTCATAATAATTTCTTACATCTGCAAAATATGGATTCTGTGCAAGAGCAAATCTATAGAGATTCCGAATCTCATCCTGAAACAATTTCACTAACTGCTTCAGGTTGATTTTATCATCGGAGACAAAATTGTCAATGGGATTGAATCCTCCACCACGTATCATTCCAATATAATTGGATATGGTTGCGCAAATGTTTTTTGTCCTATCTGGGTGTTCGTAACATTGTTCGTTTAGTTCATCGGAGAAATCGTATCCATGATATATACAATCTGCTATCTCTGCCAATTTATCTTCCTTGCATGAGTAGGAAAACTCATGAGCAAAACCATCAAAATATTCTCTGATTGATTTGGTAGGTTTAAATAATGGTTTCATTTTGGACTTTTTTTATTAAATTACACCCATTCAAACGCAATTTTCAGTCTACCAATGCTCTACACTCCCAGCACTATCTCGGCAGGGATGTCGAGCTTACGGCTGATGTTACGCGCCAGCGGCAGGGATGGTTCTGTTTTGCCGCGCACAATCTCGCTGAAATGTGGTGCTGATATGCCTAGCAGGGCAGCTGCTTCGCGCTGAGTCATTTTCTTTTTGTGGAGGCTCTCTTTGATTGCTTCGGTAAGCATCATCTCTGGCGGGGGGAACGGATAGTTGATGTCCTCGTATTCTTCCACGAGTTCAGAAAGCATATCCAGTTCGGCCATGCGCGGGTCGGTCAACGGCATATCGTCCGACACCACTTTCAGTAGTTCTTCTATCCTTGCCATTGCTGCCTCGTAGGCTGCTTCGTTCTTAATATGTGCCATATCTCAAATGTTTTGTATGTCTTTGATTTTGTCATATTCATCGTGTGTTCCGATAAAGCGGATGTATACAGTGTGTGGTGTGAAGAGAATGATTACCATCAAGCGGTAGTCGTTGCCCTTTATGTTAAATACATAGCGGTCGTTCCCCACTTGTGACACTGTAGCGAAGGTGCGACGTATGTCGGCAAAATTGTGCCAGTCGGCTTCTTTCGTCTTTTTATACCAGTCGTCAAGAGGCTTCATTGCCTGTGGGTTGTTTACAACATATTGACTTATCGCCTTTTTTGAAACAATTCTCATTCTATTAATACTTATTTTTACAATGCAAAGATATGAAAAATATTAGATGTGGAAAAATTTATTTATATCAATGTGTAATTTCTATTTCGTTGTCGAAGGCTGTTGAGAGTGTGCTAGGACAGGCGAACTTGGCGAGTCAAGTTTTCGCCATCCCGTCGATGAGTATCTTCTGAGACCAAAGAGGGGACACCCTGGCATGGGCGGAATGTACTAAGCCGCCACGTGTTCGCGGAGCGCAAATAATGAAAGGGAGCATCCGATTGGGGGCTCCCTTTTTTATGTCTAGTTTGCTTACGGCTATTGAATGAAAGCCACTAACGTTTAGTGTGTTTGCATTATTAACGGGAATGTTTTTTTCGCAATGTGACAATAATTGTGTATCTTTGCACCATGAAATCGCCTAAAGAAATAACGGTTGAGCAGTGGCTGATGCGGCTGACGCAGGAACTTGTCGACATCACCCCTGACGTGGACGACCTACCCATGCACGTCATCCACGACCTCATCAACGACAAAGAGATACAAGCTGTGCAGGACTATGCCAACAAAGTCTCCATCACCCGCCTCGGCTTCAACGACCACGGCCCTGTGCATATGCGCACGGTGTGTCACAACGCCTTGCGAATGCTCAAATTGTTGTACATCGCCGGCATCCCCACCAGCCTCCAAAAGGAGCAGGTGGGCACATTTGACGACAGCGTTACTGCCGTAGTCCTTGCATCGTTCTGCCATGACTTTGGCATGACCATAGGCCGCCAAGACCACGAGCTTTATTCAGGCATCCTTGCCTACAACACCATCGACCGCATCCTGCTGAAGAACCTGCCCGACGAGCGCGACTTGATGCGCCGTGTTGTCATCCGTTCCACTGCTATGGAGGGCATCCTCGGCCACATGGGTACCCGCAAAATCCATTCAATAGAGGCGGGCATTATCCTCATTGCCGACGGCTGCGACATGACCAAAGGCCGCGCACGTGTGCCTATTGAGATACATACAGCCCCCAAGATGGGCGATATACACAAGTATTCCGCCAATTCTATCGACCGTGTGCTGATTCAGAAAGGCAAGGAACGTCCTATCCAGATTGTGGTGCAGATGTCGGCGGAGGTGGGCTTCTTCCAGATAGAGGAGGTCTTGTTGCCCAAAATCAACTCTAGCCCTGCCAAGGAGTATATAGAGCTCTACGCCTGTGTCGATGGGGCAGAGCCTAAATGTTATCTGTAATATGCGTGGGTTCTGTTTCTTCTTATTGTTGGCGGTGGCTCTCAGTGTCCGCTCGCAGGAGCCGCTGCCCCTGCTCTCACCGCAGCAGATGCCAAACCCGGTCCACTTCCTGCCGCCTCCTCCAGATACTGCTTCCGCCGCTTTCGAGTACGACAAAGCACAATATCGATGGGGCAAAGCGCAGCGGCTTGATTCTACGAGGCTTGCCATCGCGGTGCGCGATGCCGATTGGACCATCACCTATATCTGCCGTGAGTTTAGCAAACCGTTTGGCATCACCCTCTCGAAAGAGGCCACTCCGGCAATCTACCAGTTGCTCTATGTGGCGCTTATCTCCACCGACCAGGTGGGCAAGCTGCCCAAAGACTTCTACCATCGCACGCGTCCCTACGCCTATTACGGCGAGCCGACCATTTACCCCAAAGATGAGGAGGAACTGCGCCACAACGGCTCCTATCCGTCGGGACACACCATCGAGGGGTGGAGTGCGGCGCTACTGCTGACGGAGCTTAATCCCGACCACGCCGACACGATATTGGCTCGGGGATATATGTACGGTGAGAGCCGTGTGATAGCCGGCTATCATTGGCAGAGCGACGTGGATGCGGGCCGCCTCGCCGCCAGTGCCGCAATAGCCCGCCTACATGCCGACAAACGCTTCCAGCGGCTGATGAAAAAAGCCCGCAGAGAATACCGAAGGCTGACAGGCAAAAGAGGGTGTGAATAGGTGAAAGCCCCATGTGAAGTCCTTCCCTGTTTTGCCAACAAAAGCAGAACGACATGTTGCATTTTCCTCTTGATTTATGTTAAATCAATACTTTTTTGTCACGATTCCAGAAAAAAAGTGTACTTTTGCAAAAAAAATAGTACATGGGATTGATAGGTGTTGTAACTGGTGATATCGTTAAATCTACAAATATATCAGTTTCTGATAGGGATAGATTGTTGTCTGTGTTGAACACACTTTTGGCTAATTCTGTGCCGCTTGGAGAGCGTAATTCGGCTATTTTTAGAGGCGACAGCTTCCAGATAAAGCTAAACCAACCGGGACAAGCAGCGCGTGTAGCGTTGAATATTCGAAGTGGTTTGATGCACAATACGCCAGCTGAAGTGAGTGTTCTATGGGATGCTCGTATTTCGGTAGGGGTAGGCGAAGAAACCTATGTGGGCGAAGATGTTGGCAAATCGGATGGTGAGGCATTTCGCCTATCGGGTCGCCGATTGGATGACATGAAAGAAGCCCGCCTTTCGTTCCTGTCATCGTCGGATTTCGTTAATGAGGAGTTGGCGATAGAAGGTGCTTTTATTGACGATATTGTGTCTCATTGGTCAAGGAATCAAGCATTTGTTGCGTATCAGTATTTCCAAGCCGAAGTTCCCACACAACAGGCCATTGCTCGGAAGTTGAGGGTTACTGCCCAGCGGATAAATCAAATATATCATACGGCAAAAATCCCTTTAGTCCTTCCATTCCTAGCCCGATTTGAAAATATTGTCACTTCTTTATTGTCATGATAAACTTGATTCTCCGTCTTTTTGCGGCACACATTGTCGCTGATTTCTTCCTCCAATTTGATTGTATCAACAAAGGAAAGTATTGCCGGGGATTTCGTGGTATTTTGTTCCTGATTCTGCATGGCTTTATTCATGCCATTGTCACTTACCTATTGTTGGCACAATGGGACAATTGGTTTATTCCCCTATTCATATTTATAACCCACATACTGACCGATTGGGTCAAAGTTGTTTTCACCAATCGTTTTTGTCCCAATCCCAACAATAGCGGAGTGGTGCCATTCCTTCTTGATCAGTTTCTTCATGTCTCATTCCTTATTCTCGCCGTATGTTGTTACTATTGGATGTGGGACCAGGTTCCCACTTCCAAAGTGTTCTTTGCCACCGATAATTATAATAAATACTGGTTGATAGCCATCTCTTATATACTGGTTCTAAAACCATCAGGTTTGCTTATTGCCATGTTCACTAAGCGATGGCGGGATGCCATACATAAGAATGACGACAGTCGGCAGAAGACAGCTATCAGTGCCGATGGTCAGCCAAAGACTGATGGCTCGTTAGCTCAAGCCGGTGCATGGATAGGTTATTGCGAACGAGTTATTGCTCTATCTTTTATCTTGATGAACAATTTGCAAGGTATAGGTTTCCTTTTGGCTGCCAAGTCTATTTTCCGTTTCGGAGACTTAAAAGAGGGACAAGAAACCAAGATGACCGAGTATGTCCTTTTGGGTTCGCTCATCAGTATGGCAATTGCAACTATTGTGGGTATTATGGCTAATGAATTAATATTAAATATTTGTTAATTATAGAGTGTATTTTGTTGCAAAAAGTACTTGATTTTTGTTAAAACAAGTGGTATTTGAAATAAAATCTTCATGACATTAATTAAAGTAAAATAATAATCATCAACAAATGAAAAAAACCGTATTAACAATTATGACTCTCACGCTTTTTGCTGCGACGTCATGTCACAAAGGCCCCGAACTGACTTCCGGAGTCAATCTGGACAATCTAGACACTACCGTCAACCCCGCCGAGGATTTCTACCATTATGCCTGCGGCGGCTGGCTGAAAGCCCACCCGTTGGATGCCGAGCACAGCCGCTATGGCGCCTTCGACGTGCTGGCAGAGACCAACCAAGAGCAGCTCCGCACGCTTATCGACTCGCTGGTGAACAACCAAAACCAGCCCGGCAGCTATGGCGACAAGATTGCCACTTTCTACACTGTGGGTATGGACACTGCCACTATCGAGCAGCAGGGTGCCGAACCCATCATGCCCTATTTGAATGAGATTGCCGCCATCAAGAAAGTGGACGAACTCCAACCCGCGATGCGCCGCCTCCATGCTATCGGTATCAACCCCTTCTTCGCCCTCTTCAACGAGGCTGACGCAGCTGATGCCAACCAGTGCATCGCTTGGCTTTACCAGACCGGCATAGGCATGGGCGAACGCGACTACTACCTTGAGAGCAAAGGCCGCGAGCCTGAGCTGCGCAAGGCCTACATTAAGCTGATGGAGACCCAGTTTGCCAACGCCGGCTACGACAAGCTCAGTGGCACTACCCCTGCACGTCTTGCTGAGATGGTCATGTTCTTCGAGACCCGTCTTGCCAAGGCACAGTATAGCAACGAGGACAACCGCGACCCCTTCAAGACCTATAACAAGATGAACTTCGATACCGCCGCCGTACGTGCTGCCGGTCTCGACCTCAAGAGCTACTTCTCCGAAATAGGTCTGCCCAACCTCACCAGCTTTAACATGTGCCAACCCGAATACTTCTCTGAGGTGGGTAAGGCTCTGAATGAGGCCAAGTGCCTTGAGCATATCAAGGCCTACTATGCTTGGTGCGTCATCAACTCCGCCGCCAACTACCTCAGCAGCAACTTCGTCAACGCCAACTTCGACTTCTACGGCCGCACCCTCAGCGGTGCCGAACAGCTGCGTCCCCGCTGGAAGCGCGTCACCAACACCGTCGACGGTGCCATGGGCGAGGCTCTGGGCCAGCTCTATGTCGAGAAGTATTTCCCCGCCGCCGCCAAACACCGCATGGTAGAGATGGTCAACAACCTGAAGGAAGCCTTCGCACAGCGCATACACGAGGCCACCTGGATGTGCGATGCCACCAAGAAGCGCGCCATCGAGAAACTATCCACCATCATGGTCAAGGTCGGATATCCCGACAAGTGGCGCGACTATAGCGGACTGGAAATCAAGAAGGACAGCTACTTTGCCAATGTTGTCCGCTCCAACCAGTTCGACATTGCCTACATGGTCTCCAAAATCGACAAGCCCGTCGACAAGACCGAGTGGGGCATGACTCCGCAGACCGTCAACGCCTACTACAACCCCACCACCAACGAGATTTGCTTCCCCGCCGGTATCCTCCAGAAACCCTTCTTCGACATGAATGCCGACGATGCCTTCAACTACGGTGCCATCGGTGTGGTCATAGGACATGAGATGACCCACGGCTTCGACGACCAGGGCCGCCACTACGACAAGGACGGCAACCTCAACGACTGGTGGGAGGACGAGGACACCGCCCGCTTCCAACAGAACGCACAGGTGCTGGTCGACTGGTTCAACAAGGTGAAGGTCAGCGACGACCCCGAGACCTACGCCAACGGCAAGCTTACCCTTGGCGAAAATATTGCCGACAACGGTGGCCTACACATCAGCTATCAGGCCTTGCAGAACGCCATCGCCAAGCGTCAGGTCAACGAGAAGAAGATGGACGGCTTTACGCCTGCCCAGCGTTTCTTCCTCGCCTACGCCGGCGTATGGGCCAGCAACATCCGCGAAGAGGCGAAGCTGCAGCTCACCGCCAGCGATGTCCACAGCCTGGCTGAGAACCGCGTCAATGCCACCCTGCCGCACGTCACCGAGTTCCTCGAGGCCTTCGGCATCCAGCCCGGCTGCGCCATGTACTTGTCACCCGAGTGCCGCGCCCAGTTGTGGTAATAACTGATTTAGTATCTAGTATTTCTAGTATCACTAGTCCCACTAGTCCTACTAGAAATACTAGTTTTACTAGCAATACTAGCACTACTAGCTTTACTAGAAATTAAAAAAAAGAAACATCATGCCCACCCAGCCGAAAAGCATCTTCCGCCGAGTGCCAGATTACAAAAGCCTCCACCTCTATCAGAAGAGCGAAGTCTTGGTGATGCTGACAGATGTGTTTTGTAAACGTTTCCTGCCCCTGTATGGCGACCGCACCGTCGACCAGATGAATCAGGCAGCCCGTAGCGGCAAACAGAATATAGTGGAGGGAAGCGAGGCTGCTATGACCAGTAGTGAGACCGAGGTGAAACTGGTCAACGTGGGTCGGGCCAGCCTTCAGGAACTGAGGGAAGACTACGAGGACTACTTGAAAAAGCACTCCTTGCAGCTGTGGGATAAAAGCCATCCGCGCTTTGAGAAGATGCTGGCCTTTTGCCGTACCCATAACATTTATGATGACTATTGCCAGTTGGCGGAAAGCTTGTCGGCGGAAGAATTCTGCAATATGGCCATTACCCTCTGCCACATTACTGACAAGATGGCCGACACCTATCTGCAGCATCTAGAAAAGCAGTTTGTAACCGAAGGCGGAGTCAAAGAGCGTATGCACGCTGCCCGTACAGGCTACCGCCAAGAGCAAGACCGCCACCTTCGCGAGCTAGAAGAAGAAAACCGCCTCCTCAGAGCCGAAATAGCCGCCCTCAAAAAACAACTAGGCGAAGCAACCCAATAAACTAGAAATACTAGCCCCACTAGCAATCCTAGTCCTACTAGAGATACTAGAAGTACTAGCAATACTAGCAATACTACCCTCCCCCCTAAAAAAATGAGTCTGTTTTTGCACCGAATGAGAATTTTTGTGTAAATTTGCAGCGTAAAAACAAGTTACTAACAATAAAAACAATCGAACAAAAGAAGAAATAAAGAATTATAAATTAACGACATAATATAAAGCGTTTCTTGCTTTTCATTGTAGTGCTGGAATCCGGAAAATTCAAGTACATGCTATCAAGAAAGCGGAACGCACGCGGTATATCCGTGTGCTTTCTTGTATAGCATAGGCAATTTCCGGAGCCTCAGCACT
>JAEEIS010000121.1 GCA_016281475.1 Bacteroidales bacterium | reverse complement strand
TTTTAGTTTTTACTTTTTTTCCTCTCGGGGATAGGGGTGATGTTGGTTTTGGCGACTTTGATGCGGGTTCCAGGAGCAATCTCAAGCACGGCCTGTGCCGCATCGGTGCTGACAATGGTGGCGTGGATGCCGCCCGTAGTCATAATGCGATCGCCGGCCTTCAGGCTGTCGCGATAGTCTGCCTCCTTCTTGGCCTGCTGGCTCTGGGGACGGATCATAAAGAAATAGAATACAGCAATCATCGCCACAAACATAATGGCGGTCTTCCAGCCGGTAGAAATGTCTAGCAATAGCATAAGGGTATGTGTTATTTTTTTTGTTTAAATACAATAATTGTGGCTTCTAGCCGTTGTTTGAAATATCAATAACGCAAAAAATGGTAAAATATTGTGAACTTTTTTATTCTTTTCTTAAAATAGGCACTTTCACTATTGGAGGAGGCTACGCCATGATACCGCTGATGGAGCAGGAACTGGTGGACCGCCGCCAGTGGATGAGCCGTGAGGAGTTTCTCGACCAATTGGCTCTTTCCCAGTCGATGCCGGGTGTTTTAGCCGTCAATATGGCTACGGGATTGGGCTACCGTCTGCGCGGTTCGCGCGGTGCTGCCTCCGCCATTGCGGGCAACATAGTCATGCCTATCGTCTTCATTCTGATATTGGCAATGCTGTTCCGATATTTCCGCGACAATGTCTATATAGAGCGTTTCTTCATGGGTGTGCGTCCTGCCGTGGTGGCCCTCATTGCCGCACCAGTGTTCCGCCTTGCCCAGTCGGCGAAAATTACATGGGCTACTTGCTGGATACCTATCCTTTCTGCACTGTTGATATGGCTCTTCGATGTCAGCCCCATCCTCGTTATTTTGGCTGCAATCATTCTCGGTTTCGCCTATGGCAGATTGAAATTAAAAATTAAAAATTAAAATTTATCTGGTTGCGGCAGCAATTCTCAATTCTCAATTCTCAATTCTCAATGGTCTTCCTACAGCTCTTTTGGACATTCCTTAAAATCGGACTCTTCACCTTCGGTGGCGGCTACGCCATGATAGCCCTCATACAAAGCGAAGTGACAGTCAACCACGCGTGGCTCACACCGCAGGAGTTCACCGACATCCTCGCCGTCAGCCAGATGACCCCCGGTCCTGTGGGCATCAACACCGCAACCTATACGGGCTATACTGCCGTGCTCAACGCTGGCTACGACACATGGCTGGCGGTGCTGGGGGCATTGATAGCCTCCTCGGCTGTCATCTTGCTGCCCGTAGTGCTGATGGTCGTTGCTGTCGTGTTTCTTAAAAAGATGCAGGGCAATAAGGATGTTGACAATATTTTCCGTGTTTTACGCATGGTGGTGGTGGGTCTGATAGCCGCGGCGGCCTTGCAGCTGCTCACGGTCGACAGTTTTGGTCAGCCAGCCCTCTCACTCCAGTTCATCCTCAGCATTCTTCTCTTCGTCGGAGTGTTTGTCCTCTCGCTCCGGCGCGTCAGTCCCATTCTCCTCATCCTCGCCGCGGGAGTCCTCGGCATACTCCTATACTCACTATTCCCTCAATAATTTGGCCTCTGGTCAACACTCGAGAATCTTCTTGAGCGCTTTCCCTTTCGCCAAGTCGTCCACCAGCTTGTCGAGGATGCGCAAGTCCCTCATCCGAGGCTCCTCTATATCCTCAATGCGCACGCCGCATACCTTCCCCTTCACATCCATTCTGGCAGGGTTCATCCGAGGTGCATTTTCCAGAAACTCCCCGTAAGTTGCATCCCCCTGTAACAAGATTTCCAACTCATCTTTCGAGTAACCCGTAAGCCAATGTGTCACGGCAAACACCTCGTCCGCCGTGCGACTCTTCCTCTCCGCCTTGGCAATAAGCAAAGGAAACACCTTCGCAAACTTCATTTCAAATACATCCATAGCAATCGAATTTTCATTTTCCAAGTCCACCGTAACAGTTTTACTTCATTATTGGTGGATTTATTTTCTCTCGGACATCCGTCATCTCAGAACAGAGTATAAGTCATTCGGCAATATGTCAAAGTGAATCTATAACATGGGGATTAGACAGGAATTGGAATACACCTATTGTCCATATACCATTATCGTCCAGCATTGGAGGGTAATGGCCCGAAACAACAAGCAACTTCTTGAAAGAGTCGTTGATTTGAAGCAACGAGCGTTTCTCTTGTAGTTCCTTTTCCACATCTTGGTGTTGGTAGGCCGACTGGAAATAACAACGTCGGCTACCTTTGTTGGCAACGAAATCCACTTCAAGATTTATTCTTGACCCATTTGGAGATCGAGACCCTACTTCACCCACATCGACAGAATATCCCTGTTTGCGTAATTCGTTGTAGATGATATTCTCCATCACATGTCCTCTGTCCAGTTGCCGGAACGACAACAGTGCATTGCGCAATCCAATGTCTTGGAAATAGTATTTCGACTGTGCTCCTATGTATTGTTTCCCACGTATATCATACCTCTCAGCCTGTTCCACAATGAACGACTCTTCGAAATACCTGACATAAGAATCCACTGTCTTGTTTGTAATAGATAGTTTCTTTTTGCTGGCAAAAGCGTTAGTCAGATTGTTGATATTAGTCAATGACCCCACATTGGATGCCAGCACGCGAATCAATTCCTTGATTTCAGGGACATTTTCAATACGATTACGCTCCATAATGTCACGCAAATAGACCGTATTGAACAGTTGCCGTAGGTATGCCGACTTCTTTTCATCCGTCTCCATTGACAATAGACCTGGCAATCCGCCATATAGCGAATATTCATCCCATGCATCCTGCATTGTGCCTTGAAAAGCACTCAGATACTCGCTGAAAGAGAGTGGGGCGAGGTGTATCTCATAACTGCGTCCACGGAATTCGGTGGCAATGTCCGAAGAGAGAAATCTGGAGTTGCTCCCCGTTACAAATACATCCACATTCTCGAAATGCAGCAAACTATTCAGCACCTCTGCGAAATGGTCGACCATCTGTACCTCGTCGATAACCACGTAGTACATTTGGTTGCCATTTGCAGCAAATGTCTCTATCTTATCCAGCAGAACATCTGGGTTGCGGAGCGAACGGGAGCGCCAGTCTTCCATATTGAGAAACAGAATATTCTCCTCTTGGATTCCCATTTCTGCCAATCGAGTATGGAAAAGGTTGTTCAGTAGAAACGACTTGCCGCAACGGCGTATTCCTGTTATCACCTTTATAAGCCCATTGTGCATAGAATCCACAAGATTATCAACGTAATGTTCTCTTTTTATTATCATAATATTCCATTTTTTTGCCAAATTTGGCTATTTTTTAGAATGCAAAGATACTACAAAAATCCAATATAATAAAATATATTTCACTAAATCATAGAATTCCAGCAGGAAATATACCTCAATTTGACATTAGAAATACCCAATTATATGGCTTAATGATGGCATTTTTCGGTGTAATGGACAAAATTTAGGCTGTTTTTGAAGGAGTACTCTCTAATGGACAAAAATTAGGCTGTTTTTTGACCGAAATTTGGCTATTCGAGAAAAGGTTTGTAACTTTGCACCGTCGATGAAGCGGAGAGGAGCTCTGCTGGGGAGCAACTCATCAAGGAATAGTCGACCGGGTTTTATACCGAAGGGCGGGCTGTCGTATCACTGCGGCAGCCCTTTCCCTTCGGGTAATGTCCGCGATGCCTCAAAAAACCCAATGACAAGCTTGTTGCGACGCTTGCGTTTCATGCCGTTATGGTTGCGGAGCATCCGCTTGAGCTGGGAGAAGTGTCCGTCGATAAGGTTGGTCGTGTTAGGTATCCCCATCTCGATGTTGTCGTACCAGGTGAACAGGCAGGTTTTGTCTGACACTCAGGTATGCGCTGCGCAACTTCTTGTGCGTATAATGGCTTTTGCCCGTCTTTGAATCCGTTGTCCTTTCCCTAAGATAGCCATCCCACTTTACGCACCACTGGCCAAACATTCCCTCAAAAGACTCCTTGTCGGTCTTGGTCAACAGGTCTACTATCTCCTTGAGTTCTACGGCAGCCTCCGTCTTCGGATGCTTTGTGATATACTTGCGCACGGTCTTCTGCTGGTGGAACTGGCACAGCTGCACCTTCTTGTCCGGGAACATCTTCGGGAGTCCTTTCCGCCCGTCAAACACTACAGCAGGTATCTCATACCCCAAGCCTTCAAGCTCGGCTAGCCCTGCGCATAAAGGGCGTTGGTCTCATTCTTGATGAAGTACCACAGCAGGTCCCTCCCCGTGATGGCATCCTTGAACAGCATCACTCCGTACAGGCGCCCCCAGTAGGTCGTGTCCATAACCACAATGACCTTGCCGGGCGTTGCCGTAGCCTTGGGTGGTGTATATGTGTCAAGTTTCCGCTTGATGGTGCGTGGTGAGCATCCGTACCTCTCTGCAAGCTGGGCATATGTCTGTTTCAACTCTGAATACTCACGCCACAATGTGGCCAAATCAATGCGGTTCCCACCCAGAAATTGCTTCCCACAGGCATGGCATTTGTACAACTGGCGCCCTTTTACCATGCCATTTCTCTTCGTTATAGGGCTGCCGCAGTGAATGCAATTTTTTTATTCATAACCTTTGAACGCTGTATCGTGTTAATTATTACGTGCGTTACAAAGATTTCAGCCTAATTTTTGTCCATTACGTCGAATGTGGAATGATTTAGAGTCTTTATTGGGCATGGATGTCGACTTGGTAACGGAGGATGGACTAGCCGGTTATGCTCATGATAGTTTCAACTAAGGAATCCTATCCATATTGTCATAAACGACTAATATAATCGGCTAGAAAAGTACCAAGATAATGATGACCGATAGCGCTTGGATGTATGCCATCTGGGATAAGTGGATTGAAATATCCAGTATGTCCATAAGCTGTATTTCTAAAATCGCATGCAATGTTTGTTTCAAGAAGTCCAGAGTGGTAGAAGTCGCATACTGGAATGCCGTAGTACTCGCAAACCTCAATGAAAGCGTTGACCCACAATTCTTGATTTGGGTAAAGTGTGCCAGTTCCATTTACATAGGCTGCTGGTGATAAAAGCATTTTAGGAGGAGTTATTCCTATTAATTTTATTTTTTTGCCTGAATTATTAATGTATTTTTTATAAAGCCCTTCCACTAATTTATGACAACCAGCGTAATATGTATATGTTGAGCTGTCTCCATCTACAACTCTATCTTTCATTGTTCCAAGTTGGACGCCGACCCTTATGTCGTTCGTTCCACCCATAAATGTAACTACATCGGCATTGTCTATCATATTAGTGTACCGGTTGCACATTGCGGTCTCAAGATTATCCAACCCTATTAGCTTGTTTCCAGAAACGCCATAATTCATAAGGCTAAGATTGAGTATGTCCGCTGCAATTTGAGCATAACTATCCAATTGTCCATAAGGATTTCCGGCTAAACCATGAGGGATATACCCATAAGTGATGCTATCACCGAGACAAATCATTTTACCGTTAGTCTTCTTACAACTACCTAGGATGCTTAAATTGGCCATAACGGCGACGATGGTGACAAAATAAATCAGTATTTTCTTCATTATTATCTGTTTTTGTTTGTTGTATGCTGCCCTCATATTATATGCTTCTTCATCTTTATCTTTGCAGAGGGAGGGCATAGACAGCTTCTGCACGAAGGGAAGAAGCAGAATGAAATGATGAATAGGTATTTTACATGATGGTCACCTCACTTTCTGTTGGTTTGAGAATCTCATTGTTGCCTAATGTCGTTTCTTACAATTTGTCCTTACTTAGAACATTTTTTATCTTTTTCTTATTGATGTTGACGAGGATGAGTATCTCCTATCTATGTTCTAGTTATTTTTGCGGTTTGAAATAATCAAATGAATGAAAAATGCCAACCACGGCATGGGAGATGTCGAAGTTGGCCATCGAATGTGCTATCCTGCTGTATTTGTTTGTCAGCAGAGTATCAGCTCTATTGAAAAGATTGGCGTTCATGATGTCTGAAAAGTCATTATGTCTTTGCCTTTCAGAGCATCCCCAATAAAAAGAATCCGTGAACTTCTGTCTGAACGGAGGCTCTGGACTGCCTATATCCCAAAACGAGAAAGCCCACGGATAGAACCGTGAGCATTTCTGCCTTCTCGTTGGGATTAGAAATTGTCCAGATTTCCGTTCACTTGAAAAGCAAAAACGCTTTATATTATGTCGTTAATTTCTATCTAGTTATCTTCTTCTTTTGTCTGTTTGTTTTTGTTGTTAATGATTTGTTTTTACGCTGCAAAGATACACAAAAAAACGGACTTGCTGATTGTTGTGGGTGTTTTTATGATTCTGTCTTCCCTTCAGCGGCTTTTTTGATGAGGTCGAGCTGGTGCCAGAAGTCGGGGAAGGACTTGCTGACTTGCTCGGGCTCTTCGATGACCATGTCGGGGAAGAGGAGGGTGAGCACGCCGAAGGCCATGGCGATGCGGTGGTCGCTGTGGGTGCGGATGGAGGGGCAGGGAGTGAGAGGAGAATAGTCAATGGGGGATGGTTTAGTGACATACCCCTCGGCTGACGCCGCACCCCTCTCAAGAGGGGACGCTGGGTGCGCTGGTGCCAATCGCACTTCGGTGGGGGTCTGTGTGATGGAGGCCCCCATCTTCTCTAGTTCTTGCTTGAGGGCGTTGATGCGGTCGGACTCTTTGATGCGCAGGTTTTTGATGCCCCGCAGGCGGGCTTTCATGCCCAGGGCGGCACAGCTTACCAGCACGGCGGGCAGTAGGTCGGGGCAGTCGATGAAGTTGTATTCGAACGTGTCGGGGTGGCGGCCAGTGCCTATGATGGCTATGGAGCGTGTGTTGGTGCGGTAGGGCGAGCGTAGCTCCTGGGTTTCGACACCCAGCTGGGCAAAGAGTTCTTTGACCACGCGGTCGCCTTGGGTGGAATGGCTGTAGGAGAGTCCCTTCATGCGTATCCTCAACCCCGGTACTAGGCAGGCTGCGGCATAGATGTAGGAGGCCGACGACCAGTCGGACTCGATGTTCACCACTTGTTTTTTGTGCCGGGTGTCGGGTTGGAGTGGTTCGACGCGGTAGACCCTCCGGTTGGGGCTGACGGAGTTTTTGATGCCTGCTTGGGTCAGCAGCGCGCAGGTCATTTCGATATAGGGACGCGAGGCGGCACGGTCGGTGAGGGTGAGCGTCAGCCCGTTGGGCAGCATGCAGCCGATGAGCAGCATGGCCGATACATACTGGCTGCTCTCGTTGGGGTCAATCTCCGCCATGCGGTGTTGAGGGATGAAGCCCGTGATGTCGAGGGGCAGAAAGCCTTCTTCCTCGCTGCAGACGATGGTGCTGCCCATGCTGCGCAGGCATTGGATGAGGGGCAGCATGGGGCGTTGTTTGAGGCGGTCGTCGCCTGTGAGTCGCCATTGTCCGGGGGTGACGGCAAGCAGGGCAAGCATGAAACGGGCCACCGAGCCGGCGTTGTGGCAGTAGAAGAGGGTGGACGACCTGTGCCGCAGCTGGTTGAGTAGGGCGGACATCAATTGGGTGTCGTCGGCTTCTGACAGGTGTTTTAGCATGAAGGGCGACCCCATTATGTGGTTGAGAACCAGCCAACGGTTGCTGAGGCTTTTGGAGGCAGGCAGGTCAATGTGTAGGTCGTTGGTCTTCATGGGTGTTTGGTTGTTGTTTGGCTGAAAGGTTTGTGTCAAAGGATTGGCGTGGTTCAGACTTCGATTCCGTACTCTTTGATTTTGCGGTAGAGGGTGCGCTCGGAGATGTGCAGCTCCTTGGCGGCGGCACCGCGTTTGCCGCCGTGACGTTTCAACGCCATGCAGATGGCCCGTTTTTCACGCTCTTCGAGGGCCAGAGGCTCTTCTTCCACCACCTCTGAGTCTTGGAAACTCTCGTCCAGGGGATGGGGAGTGTCGGTGTGCAGCACCTGCACTTCGTTGTCGGTGTGGTGCTGCGGGGTGTCGAGGTAGGGGTAGTTGTTGACGGGGGCTGGGGCAAATGATGCCACGTTGTGGTGCCCCTCCATAGTGGGGACTGGCATGCCTTGGGCCAGTTGGGTGACGGCTTGGCGAAGGTCGTTGATTTCGTTGCGCATCTCGCTAATCATCTGCCCCATGGAGAGGGCTTTGAGCAGCAGCTCGCGGTCGGAGATGGCAGTGGTGCCTCCCCCCATGTTGCCGGAATAGAGAACGGGCATCTTTTCCTCAGGCACATAGCTGAGGTAGTTCTGCAGGATGGCGCGGGTGATGGTGCGCTCCTTCTCCACCACGGCAATCTGCTCCGTGACGTTCTTCAGCTCGCGGATGTTGCCGTACCACGGGTAGTTCATCAGGTACTCGCGAGCGTCGTCGGTGAGGAAGATGGGGGGCATGTTGTATTTCTCCGCCACGTCGGACGAGAACTTGCGGAACAGCAGCGGTATGTCGTCGCGCCGCTCGCGCAGCGGTGGGATATAGATGGAGATTTGTTGTAGGCGATAGTAGAGGTCCTCGCGGAAACGACCGTTGCGCACGGCAGCCACGAGGTCGACATTGGTGGCAGCCACCACGCGCACGTTCACCTTAATGGCGGTGGACGAACCCACGGGGATAATCTCGCCGTTCTCCAGCACACGCAGCATCTTCACCTGCATGGCTAGGGGCAGCTCGCCAATCTCGTCGAGGAAGATGGTGCCGCCATCGGCCTCTTCGAAATAGCCCTTGCGGTTTTTCTCCGCGCCGGTGAAGGCCCCCTTCACGTGGCCGAACAGCTCGCTCTCTATGGTGCCTTCGGGGATGGCACCGCAGTTGACGGACACTAGTCCCTTGCCTTGTCGCACATGCTTGCGCAGGCTGTTTTCGTGAATGATGCGGCTGAAGACATCCTTGCCCACGCCGCTCTCGCCGGTGATGAGTATGCTGAGGTCGGTGGGGGCTACCTGTATGGCCTTGTTCAGGGCAAGCAGCAACTTGGGGTCGTTGCCGATGATGCCGTATCGTAGTTTAAGTGTTTGCAAATCCATTTGTTGACAATTTAAAATTAAAAATTAAATTGGTTTGCCTCGGTATATTAATTCTTAATTTTTAATTCTTAATTAATTACACCACCACGCGCCGCAGGGGTTTGCACACGGCCTTGCGTAGTTCTACCAGTTGCTGGTGTTTGGCCATGTGCATCATCTGTTCCTCCTCGTCTTTGCACTCGCGCATGATGTAGCTCAGTGCCTCTATTTTTTGGTCTATCTTTTTCAGTTTGAACGACAACACCGACTCTTCCACGTCCTTATACAGTCGGCTCTCGATGGATGGCACAGAGATGTGTTTCTCCTTCAGCCAGAGGTCGCTGACGGAGTAGGACTCAACCATGAGCGAGAGTGCCTTGTTGCGCAGCACCGTGTCGCTGTTGGCGGCAAAGAAGTTGGCATCGGGCAGGGGCTGCTCGCTCTCTACGGCCTGGCGATAGAGGTCGAACAGCTGCTGGTAGAGAGGATTGTCGAACTTCAGTTCGTTGGCTACAACCTCCTCCACGATGATGTTGGCAATGGGGGTGCTGGTGGTGAAGGTGTTGCCCTCCTCGTCAGACATCTCTTCGGGCAGCTCCTTGCTGCCGTAGTTCAGCAGCAGACGCACCAGCTTCTCTTCCTGGGCCTCGGCGGGACGCTCGGCTGCCAGTATCTGTTCGGGTGCGCGATAGGTGGAGCTTTGGCGCATCAGCTCGTAGTCGTCGGGTTCAGGCTCTAGCGGTGGCGGTGCGTCGGGCGAGGGCTGGGCGGGTCCGGGGAGAGACGTTGGCATGGTGTGGGCCGCCTGACTCTGTTTCTGGGCCTCCTCCTTGCGCTGCTTGATGATGTTGAGGTTGATGGTCTTGCCAAGCTCTTGCAGCAGCACCTGCTCGTTCATTCTCAGTTTCGAGGCGGCGAGACGGATGTAGTCCTGCTGCTCTATGCGGTCGGGCACCAGTGCGATGGTGTTGACAATCTCTTTCAGCACCTCCGACTTGCGGATGGGGTCCTGCTCCACGTCCTCGAGCAGCACGCGTGTCTTGAATGCCACAAAGTTTTCCTCGTGGGTGCGCAGATATTCCTGCAGTTGGGTGGAGCCGTATTTTTGGGCGTAGCTGTCGGGGTCCTCGCCGTCGGGGAAGAGCACCACGCGCACGTGCATGCCCTCTTCGAACAGTAGGTTCACCGCACGCAGTGCAGCCTTGATGCCTGCCTTGTCGCCGTCGTAGAGCACGGTGACGTTGGGTGTGAAGCGTTTGATGAGCCGAATCTGCTCCACGGTGAGCGACGTGCCGCAGGAGGCGACGGTGTTGCACACCCCCGACTGGTGCATCGACACCACGTCCACGTTGCCCTCCACCAGGTAGCACTTCTCCTCTTTCGAGATGGCGTTGCGGGCTTGGAAGATGCCGTAGAGGGTGTGGCTTTTGTCGTATATCTCAGAGTCGGGCGAGTTGACATACTTGGCGGCCTGCTTCTCGCTGCTCAGCACGCGGCCGCTGAAGCCCAGCACACGTCCCGAGATGCTGAAAATGGGGAACATGACGCGTCCGCGGAAGCGGTCGTAGTATTTGCCGTCCTCTTTGAAGATGGTGAGGCCGCTCTTCTCCAACACCTCATCGGAATAGCCGTTGCGCCGCGCGTGATCGGTGAAGTTGCGCCACTCGTCGAGGCAGTAGCCCAGCCCGAAGGTGCGGATAATGTCGTCGCTGAGGCCGCGCTGGTGGAAGTAGGCGAGGCCGACGGCCTGCCCCATCTCGTCGTTGTAGAGCAGGTCGGCGAAATACTTCTGCGCAAACTCGCTCACATGGAACAGCCCGTCGCGCTCGGTCTGGCGTTCCTTCTGCTCCTCGGTCATGCGCTCCTCCTCTATCTCGATGTTGTACTTGCGGGCCAGGTAGCGCAGTGCCTCGGGGTAGGTGTAGTGCTCGTGGTCCATGATGAAGCCCACGGCATTGCCCGACTTGCCGCAACCGAAGCACTTGTAGATGCCCTTGCTGGGCGACACATAGAACGATGGGGTCTTCTCGTTGTGGAACGGACAGCAACCGATGTGGTTTGCACCCCGCTTTTTCAACGACACAAATTCCCCTATTACCTCCTCAATATGAGTGGCATCCATAATGCGTTGTATGGTCTCGCGGCTTATCATTTCGGTTTGCAAAAGTACAAAAAAAAACTGACATTTTGTCAGTTTTCGACAGAAAAAAGTTCTCGTCCTACTAATTGTTTGGCTCTCTGCGCTCCGCCAACGATTGTATGGCGTTTCGCCTCGCGATGGGTTAACCCCCATCCGATTCCATAGTGACTCCCAGTTTCAATATATTGATTATAAATTATTTATATATCGTTTGTTGCTGCTAGAGCGAAGATGGAGCGAAGAAGTAGCAACGATGAATCGAATATTCTCGGGAGGAAGGAGGGGGGTGGGTGGGGTTTAGGAGGGGTTTAGGTGGGGGTTGGGAGGAGTTTGGGTGAGGGTTGGGTGGGGGGCAGGTGGGGTAGCGGAGGGGGTGTCTAGTCGCAGAGGACGTAGATGTCGTTGCGGGGGTTGATGAAGAGGACGGGGAGGCGGTGGGGGTTGCGGATGGTGCGACGCTCCTGGGTGCCGGCGAACCATTCGATGATGTCGAGGTCGCGGGTGTCGGTGGTGACGGAGATGAGGAGCCCGCAGCCGATGTGGGCGGCGGTGTCGCAGATGATTGTCTCGGGGAAGAGGGCGTGACCGCTGACGCCCTGCTGGTCGTAGGCGACGCCGAGGCCGTTGAAGAACTTGTTCATGAAGAGGACGTTGTTGTGCCATTTGGCACGGAGGCCTTCGTCGGCGTAGTCGAAATGGAGCATGGTGAGGCGGCTGCGGTTGAAGCGGCTGAAATAGCTGGCCCAGATGAGTTTTTCCTTGCTCTCTTTGCGGAAGTCGATGCCATAGCCGATGTGGCTGTAGGCGGCAGGGTCGGCGAGGGGGCTTTGGACGGTGAGGTAGGCTATCTTGCAGCCGCCGAAGAGGTGCAGCACTTGGCGCGGATGGGTGGGATGGCTACGGCGGGCGGAGGGATTGATGCCTGCCACGGCGATGACGCCGTTGAGCATGGTGGGGAGGGCATCGATGACTTCGCGTGTGTTGCCCTTCATGGCCACATGGGCGGGATGCACGTCGGGTTGTTCGGCCTCGATTTGCAGCAGGGCTGGGGTGGCTTGGTCGACGGCGGGGTTGTGGAGGCGTGGGTCTTCGACGTAGAGGAGGATGAGCCCCTTGTTGAGTATGCGGGCGAGGAAGCAGGCGTGGCTCACCACTTCGCGGGTCATGGTGAGGTCGGCTAGGTAGGCTATGACGAATTGGTCTTTCATCTATCGTATGAGTGTGATGTCGCCTTTAAGTAGGTTTTCCTGTCCGGCTTCGCACTTGATGTGGCAGGTGTAGGTGTAGACTCCTGGGAGGCAGGGATTGCCGTTGTAGAGGCCGTCCCAGCATTGGTTGATGTCGTGGGTTTCGAATACTTTTTCGCCCCAGCGGGTGTAGATGGCTATGTAGAAGTCGAGCACAAAGTTGCCGCTGAAGCAGAGCTGGTCGTTGTAGCCGTCGTGGTTGGGTGAGAAGGCGTTGGGGATGAATATGTTGGGTTTGCCACAGACGACTTCGGTGCAGCGGAGGATGAGGGTGCCGGTCCAGGTGCAGTTGAGGCTGTCGGTGACGGTGACGGTGTAGACGGTGACGGTGTCGGTTGGGGTGGCTATGGGGTGTGGTCGGTTGGGGTGGTCGAGGGTATAGGAGTCGGACCACTGGTAGGTGGCACCGGGGACTTCTGTGACATGCAGTTGGACGCTTTCGGTGAGGAAGAAGAGGGAGTCGTCGGCCCAGACGCGCATGTGGAGGAGCGAGGTGTCGCGTATGATTACGGCTGTGGCTTCGTAGGGGCAGCCGGCAGTGTCGGCAAAGTGGATGGTGTAGGTGCCGGGGCAGAGGTTTTCTAGGAGGGTGTCGCCCACGTGGAGTCCGGGGAGGTCGTAGCTGAGGGAAATCCAGCCGTCGCAGTCGTCGCCACATAGGATGGGCTTGGACCCGAGAGTGTATTCGAGCGTGGGCGGGTCGGTGACGGTGAAGGTGGTTTGGTAGGTGCAGCCGTGGCTGGCGATGAGCAGGGTGTGGCTGCGGCCGTCGGCGCTGAGGTCGGTGAGGACGGAGTCGCCCTGGATGCCGTCCCAGTAGTATTCGGCCGAGTCGCTGGCTATGGATGGCATGTGGACGATGGCACGCCCGTCGCTGCCGCCCGGACAGGTGGGGGAGAGTACGGTGAGGGAGTCGAAGACGGTGATGTAGGTGACGGTGAAGGTGTCGGTCTCGGTGCAGCCTAGGCTACTGGTGATTTGCAGGATGTAGTCGCCTGTTTGGTTGACGTATGGGTTGGAGATGGTGTGGTCGGAGACGTTGCCCTGAATCCATTGGTAGGTGCATCCCGGCATGGGCTGTGGGCCTATCTGTATGGGGTCGTTGGTGCAGGAGGTTGTGGCGTGGAAGTGGTTGCCTTCGTTGTTGAGCACCCAGACGGGGATTTCGGTGGTGTCGGCGGGACGGCAGCCGTAGGGCATCATGGCTACGAGGCGGACGGTGTAGTGGCCCGGTTGTGTGAAGGTGTGGCTAGGATTGCGCTCGGTGGAGGTGGTGCCGTCGCCGAAGTCCCAGTGGAATGTGCTGCCGCGGCTGGTGTTGACGAAGTTGACGGTGTAGGGGGCATCGCAGCCTACGGGCGGGGGGACGCATTCGGCTACGGCAAAGTCGTTGTGGATGTTGAGGCGGAAGAGGGCGTTGTTGCAGTTGTTGCTGAGGTTGTGGCGCGACCAGGCGCTGTCGGTGGTGGGGAAGCCGTCGTTTCGGTAGCAGCTGGCGCAGACGCTTTGGTAGAGGGTGGCCATTTTGTCGAAACGGCTGGTGCCGCCGTCGACGTGGTCGTAGCCACCGCTGGAGGTGGTGACGCCGTGCACCTCGCCGAAGAAGGTGGCGTAGTCGAGGCGGGAGGCATTCTCGTCGATGGACATGATGTAGAAGTCCTGCCCGTCGGTGGTGTCTTGAATGGCTTCGGTGGTGATTTCCATGCCGGTGGTGCCGCGCTGGTTCCAGTTGACGGAGACACCGACAAAGTCGCGGCCCCAGCCGGCGGCGTAGACGCGGTTGCAGAGGTCGGCGGCGAAGGCGGTGGGCGAGAGGTTGGGGCGGCCGTTGGGGGTGCCAAAGACGGTGGACCACACGCGCCCGCTGAGGTCGGGCAGCAGGCGGGCGAGGAGCATGCCGCTGCCGGGCACGTTGTAGTTGGCGTTGTAGATCATGGTGCTGCCTTCGGCACAGGTTTGTCCGTAGACGAAGACTTCGTTGCGCCCGCCGCAGCGGACGAAATAGAGTTGGTCGTAGGCTGGTGAGCCATAGTAGGTGCAGGCTATGATGTTGTCGCCGGAGTAGGATATTTTGGCTACAAAGCCGTCGGCGGTGCCGCCGCCGTAGAGGCGCTGCATGGCTCCCGGCGTGGTGGGGAAGGACTGGGAGGAGGTGCCACCGCAGAGAACAACGTTGTAGCTACTGTCGACATCGATGGAGTAGACGGCTGTGGGCTCTGCGCCACCAATGTAGGTGGACCATATCAGATTGCGCAGGTTGTAGTCGATTTTGAACACAATGCCGTTTTGGCGTGCCCCAGGGTCGGACTGCAGGCAGTCGGGCGTTGTGGGGAAATCGAACGAATGGGATGTGCTGCCGACGTAGACGTTGTTGTTGTCGTCGGTGATGAGTTCGCCGCGTGCGCCGTCGCCATAGTTGTAATAGAGCGAGTCGTTGCCATTCATGATGACGTTGTGGCGGTTGTTGTATGAGGCGTGGTAGTTGAGGCCGTCGTTGCCGGTGCCGCCCACGTAGGTGGAGGCTTGCAGCTGGGTGCCGTCGCTGCTGAAACGGCTCACGAAAATGTCGCTTCCGTTTTGGAAATCGATTTCGTATGTGCCTTCGAACTGCAGTTCGGTGCCACCGTTGAAGGAGGTATCGTAGGCATCGGGGGTGACGGGGAAGTCGCTGGAGCCGGTGGTGCCGAAGATGACCAGTTCGTCGAGGGTGTTGACATACATGCTGTGGGGCATGTCGGCGAGGCTGCCGCCGAGGTAGGTGGCAAAGAGACGTTGGCGTCCCGAGGTGTCGAACTTGAAGATGCCCACGTCGGCAATGCCGTTGGCGGTGCCGTCGTAGGCACCCACGGAGACGGGATAGCCCGTGCCGAAGACAAGGCCTGCGGTGTAGGTGTTTTTGTAGGAGTCGTAGGTGGCGGTTGTGCCCCAGTTGTCGGCGGTGGAGCCGGTGTAGGTGGAGAAGTGGAGCGTGGGGTCTATCACCAGGAGCCGGGTGCTGTCGTAGTCGGATAGCGACACGGTCACCTGGTCGCCTTTAATCTTATATCGGGCTTCTATCTCGTGTCTGCCCGTGTCGGTCGTTTGGTAGGCGTAGGGTTCCAGTTCTACCAGTTCGCCCACTGTGGTGCGTATTATCAGGTTGCCATTGCTGAGATAGAGTTTGTCGGCTCCTTCGTAGCGCAAGACGATGGCCGAGGGATTGGCACCGGGCGAGACGTAGAAGTTGGTCTTTAAGGCATTGGATGCCACGCGTACGTCAAGGTCGATGCCGGGGTAGAGGTTGTGGTAGTAGACGGTGCCGTAGTGTGGCAGGCGCGACACCCAGCGGCTGGGGTCGTGGCCATAGTAGTAGTTGTCGTAGCCTCCGTCGGTGTCGATATCCTCGCCACTGACCGCCACGTCGGGGTTGCAGCCTTCGAAGATGACCTTGTAGGCGTGCATCGTCTGGCTGACGTGGTGGTGGAATTGGTGGTCGTGGTGGGGAGTGTGTTCGCGCACGGTGATGGTGAAGCATCCGCGTTCGGCAAAGAAGGCGGCGTTGTGCATCTGTGCCTTGAACAGGAAGGGGTCTTTCCACTGACCGCGGTTTTCGATGAAATAGGTGCGTCCGCCAATCCCGAGGGTGTCGCGTTGGCGGGCCAGAGTCGGGTTTGTGGCTGTTAATAATAATAGCAGCAAGAGTGTGCCCTTGCGGACACACTCTGTTGCTATAGAAGAGTTGGTATACTTATTTGAGGACTTCAATGACACCATTGTGCTCAAAATTGCCTTTATATCCCTTGCCAGAGAATCTGTAGAAATAGGTTCCGCTGGGAGTGTTGGTCTTGGCGGGATCCCAGAACTGGTCGTCGCGTTGGATGTTGACGGCGTGGTATACCCTCGAGCCCCACTTGTCGTAGATGTCGAGTTGGTTGATGGGGTAGGCAAGACCCTCGACGAGGTTGCCGATGACAAAGCGGTCGTTGATGCCGTCGCCGTTAGGTGTCACCACGTTGGGGAACTTGATGTCGTCGTTGATGAGGAGAATGGTGTTCTCCACGGTGTCGAAGCACTGCACCAGTCGGCCGCTAGGTCCGTAGTTGTCGGTGCGGGCGAGGAGTCGGATGGTGTAGTTGCCCGACACATCCTGTCCGTCGGCAGCCGTCCATGTCCATGTGGGGCTGTTGTCGGTGAGGGTGTGGAAGGAGTAGGGGTTGTCCTTGTCATACTGAATTTCCCAGAAGTAGATGTTGTTGCCGTTGTCGGGCGTGGTGTTGTTGATGAGCGAGATGGAGGGGTGCAGTACGGTCGGGTAGACGGGATCCCACGAGAAGGCGGCCTTGGGCGAGGGGAAGACGTTGATGAGGTTGGTGTAGATCAGCGAGTCTTTGCAGCCCTTGTCGCTTTCCACATAGTATTTGAAGTCGTAGGTGCCGGCGGCATACGAGTGGCTGGGGTTCTTGAGGGTCGAGTAGGTGCCGTCGCCGAATACCCAGTGGTATTTGTAGCCGTGTGTGGTGGTGTTGTCGATGTTGATGGTGAAGGGTTCGCAGCCTTCGAGGGGGTAGACTCCTGGGTCGAAGTTGGGAATGGGCTGGGGGTTGACGGAAATCAGGATGGTGTCGCGGGCAGCGCAAACGATGTTGTGGGATGCGTTGTTCACCTCCACGATATAGTTCCTTGTCTCATACGTGCCGGCACGGGTCTCGATGACGGCAGTGGTGTCGCCGTAGGGCTCCCAGATGTAGTTGTAGTGGTATATCTCAGCGCGGGGGTCGCTGGCATCCAGTTGGATGCTGTTCACGCCGCAGAGCAGGGTGTCGTTGCCCAGATGGGGCTCGGGAGTGCACACCGTGGTGATGTGGGTCAGCGTATCCCAGCGGCAGCCGAAGTTGTCGTAGATAGACAGTTTGATGTCGAAGTCGCCGCAGGTGTCGGGCGAAGAGATGTAGGCAGCTGTGGTGTCGTTCCACTTCGGGTTGATGCGCAGGCCCTTGTACATGCCGTCGCGATAGTCGGTCTCAGTGGTGTCCGGACGCCACACCACAGAGTCGATACCCACCTTATAGTCGCAGTCGCCGGTGCTACCTGCGCCGCAGATGTCGAGCGACCAGTTGAAAATCCAGCCGTTATCACCGCCCCAGAAGTCGCAGATGACGGCGTTCCAAACTCCCGAAAGCGGGCAGCCAATCAGTTCGCTGAAGTCGCTGGCGGGGGAGTAGTAGTCAGTCTTGTCCTCATGGTTGCTAGGCATGCGGGTACTCATGTTCTGTGGATTTAGATTGTTGTTGGTATGATAGATGCTTGCCATCGAGGGCATCGTCACAGTCTCTGAAATGGTGTATGTGGGTTTGGAGATATACCAGTTACCCGGCTGGAATCGGGTGGGCAGGTCGGCCTTGTCGCCCGTGACGAGGGTGTAGTCCTCGTTGCGCGACCAGCAGTAGTCCAAACCAATGCCGAAGGGGTTATACAGCGAGTCGCACTCTCTGCCCGAGCCACCATCAGTGTGAGGAGCCCAACCTGTGTTTTCACCGCCGCCGGCACCATCGCCGTCGGGAGAATCTAGCGGAGCCAAGGGGTCGCAAGTGTTACAAGTTCCATTTCGGTCAATCTTACCATATTTCAAAATGGCTTGTCCGACGGTTAGAGAGGTGTTCTCATCGTAGATGGGGCACGTGATAGAAACGCGGTAGTCGCCCATGTAGGTGTGTTCGTAGTTGATACAGACAGAGCAAATCTCACCGGCACTCTTAACGGTCTTGCCAGGGGCAAATTCGCCCGTGAAGTCCACAGGAGCCTCGTAGCAAGGCTTGGGACAACGGGGTCCGTCGGGAATGAAGGTTCGCACCTCGTTGACCTTCGACACGGTCGTCTGGAATTTAATCTCTTTCAGAGTCAGTGTACCGTTACCGTCGTAGCCCACGGTCACCATTAGCGAGTCGTTGTTGCATATCGAGCTTAGGTCAAAAATCGTCTTGATGGGGTTGGGCGACACTCGCACCTGCACCGATGCGTCTATCCTACTTTTGCATCCGTTCGGATCCATAAGTGACAGAACCACTTCTGGGCAGTCGGGCTCTTGGAATCCGTTGTACAATACCGATGTGGCTCCGTAGTCGTTATACGTGTCGCTGCCCAGAGTCCAATTGAACATGGTGTTGGAGTCTGCTGGAAAGTAGAATCCTGTGTTGTAGGTGTAGTTTCCGTGGCCGTGGAAGATGACACCCTGGCCTTGGCAGAGCAGTGCGGCCCACACCATGCCTAGTGTGTCGATTCTGATGATGCTGTCAAGCTGAATGGTGTCGATGGGATGATGGTGGTAGATATGCATAACACTGTCGTGCGTGTTGGGGTCGACCGACCATGTGGTGTCGTCAACCCATTCGGTCATAATAGTGTCGTAGCGGTAGGCGTAGATGGTGTCCAATGCGGCGGGCACCCACTTCAACTCTCCGTGGCCGACCACCTCGCCGGTGCGGAGGTCGGTGCGGTCAAACACCGAGTCGATGGTCGAAGTGATGTACTCGCAGGGGAACTGGCATCCCAGCATCAGGTGGACGCCGGAATAATGTTCAGTAGAGTCGTGCATTCCGCTGCGCAAGCGGAAAGTCAACTCGCCCGTAGGGTTGGTGGCACCCACATAGAAGTGGTCGTTGCTGTCTGACGAGTAACAGTTGTTCAACTTTACTATCAGGGGTGAATTGGTGTCGGGACCGTCATAGATGTAGAACATGTCCGTGCATCCGACATCGTATGTCACAATCGTGACACCGAATTTCTGGTTGCCGGTTGTGTCCACCGAGTCGCAGTTTGAGGCAATTGTCATCCAATAGTCGTGCAAGGGCCTGTAGTCGCCTGCAAGACCGCCTTCGTCAACCAAGAGCATGCCTGAATTGCCCGGACCGCTGCGGGTGGTCTGGTGCGTAGTGGAGTCTAGTTTGATAGTCTCCTGATTCTGAGCCATCACGCTGCCTGCAAGGGCAACCGCTATCGCTAATAGAAATAACTTTTTCATGGTGATTGGTTTTTAGCGTTAATGGTTATTAGTCTTTGTACTGTTCGGGATAGAGGGTCCGAGCCATCGCCTCGTTGTGCACGCGCACGCCGAGGTACTGGATTCCAGTGCCCTGTCCCATGCGGAAATAGATTGGATCCTTCACGTCTTTGGGACGGAACTCGTTGAAGTTGTATCTCCAAATGCTGAGAGTGTTGAGGTCTGCCACAAACGAACGCGACACTTTCTCGCCCGACATTAGGTCGGTCAGCTCGTTGATGTCGTGCACGATGGCTCCTTGGGGGACTTGGGTGGTGATGAAGAATGAATTTTGCGAGTAGTGGCAGAAAAACTCCAACTTCTCGGCAGGATAAGTGTTGGTGTCGATGCCTCGCTGAAGGACCATTGGGCGCACGATGGTGCTACAATCCTGTGCCCAGCCTGTGTTGGTTGATCCAAAGGCAAGTACGACAATAAATGTGAAAATGATTTTTTTCATGATAATATTATTTTAGTTATTATTTGCTCATAGGGACAATCTCCTTTTTTTTCTCTTTTTTCACCCGCTCTCACTATATACTGTCAAAAGTACCGAAAACGGACACCCCTAGAGCCTATTTTTTAACTTTTTTTATGACTTTTTCTGAAAACTCTTCACCAAAGCCATCAAATAGCCCAAAACGATGAAGCCGCCCGGAGCCAAAATGAAGAGCAGCATGCCGTCGTTTCCGCCGATGAAATTATGGCCGAAAATAGAGCCGCCGCCCAGCATCTCGCGCACCATGCCCACCAGCGTCAGTGCCCAGGTGAAGCCCAGTCCCATGAACAGGCCGTCGAGCAGCGAGTGCCACACGTTGTTCTTCGACGCAAACGCCTCGGCGCGTCCCAGCACCACGCAGTTCACCACAATCAGCGGGATGAACAATCCCAGTGTGGCATACAGGTCGGGCAGGTAGGCCTGCATCACCAGCTGCACGATGGTCACAAACGTGGCAATGACCACGATGAATGCCGGTATGCGCACCTTGTCGGGAATCACCGACTTGAGGAGCGAGATGACAATGTTCGACATCAGCAGCACAAAGGCTGTTGCCAGGCCCATGCACATGCCGTTGATTGCCGACGTGGTGGTGGCCAGCGTGGGGCACATGCCCAGCACCAGCACCCATGTGGGATTCTCCTTTACGAGTCCGTTTTTAATAATGTCTACAGCTTTCATTGCTCATTTCCTCCTTTCTGGTATATTGCGTATGCGTTGTTGATAATCTCGCAGAATGCGCGCGAGGTGATGGTCGAGCCGCTGATGGCGTCCACGTCACCGCCGTCCTTCTTCACCTTCAGACCCTCCTTGGGGTTCTTGCCAATCACGTCGCCCTTGTTGCCTTTCTGGAACCATTCGCTAGCCTTGGCACCCAGGCCGGGTGTCTCGGCGGTCTCCAAAATCTGGTAGCCGCTGATGTTGCCTTCGGCATCCAGGCCCACCATGGCCACCAGGTTGCCGCCGAAGCCCTTGCCGCTCTTCGACTCGATGGCCATGCCCACCATATTGCCGTCGGCATCATAGGCCTTCGTGCAGGGCACCTCGTCGATGGTCGTCTCTTCCAGACGGTCGAAGGCGGGCAGCACCGCCTTCACGGCTGCCTCCTTTTTCGCCTTCTGAGCCTGTGCTATAGGCTCTTCGGTAACGCCGCTGACAAATGCCAGTGCAGCGGCTGCCACTACTGCTATCGCGGTCAGCGACAACAGCATATTGATTAGAGTTGATTGTGCTTTCTTTGCCATGTCTTTTCTATTTTCAACATTCAACAATCATTTTCAATTAGCAAATCTTATGGGTTTGCACCAGCGGTTGATGAGCGGTGTCACCGCGTTCATCAGCAGTATAGCGAAACTCACGCCCTCGGGATATGCGCCCCAGTTACGGATGATGATGGTCAGCAGGCCGCAGCCGAAGCCGAACACCAGCTGCCCGCTCTTGGCCATGGGCGAGGTCACCATGTCCGTTGCCATGAAGCAGGCACCCAGCATGATGCCGCCCGTCAGGATGGTCGTCAGGGGGTCGATATACTGCGTCGGGTCGCACAGCCAAAGGATGCCGCTGAACACAAACGCCGTGCCGATAAATGCCACGGGGATATGCCAGCTGATTACCTTGCGGCACAGCAGATACACCGCGCCAATCAGGATGGCTATCGCACTCACCTCACCCAGCGAGCCGCCCATGTGGCCCAGCAGTATGTCGGTCAGCGACGGCAGGTTGTTGGCCTCTATCACGCTCTGCACCGTGGCGCCCTCGTGCGTCAGGCCCTCCTTGATGACGCCCAGCGGGGTGGCTCCCGTGGTGGTGTCAAGGCTCATGGGGAACCACTTGCCCACCGTGGGCCACGTGGTCATCTGCACTGGGAACGAGATGAGCATGAACACGCGTCCCACCAGCGCGGGGTTGAACGGGTTCTTGCCCAGGCCGCCGAAGGTCATCTTGCCCACGCCTATGGCCACCAGGGCTCCGATGGCCACCAGCCATATCATCTCGGCAGTGGCGGGCACGTTGAATGCCAGCAGCAGACCCGTCACCACGGCCGAACCGTCGCACACGGTGCTGGGCACTTTAAGGATGAATTTCTCAATAAGCCATTGGAACAGGCAGCAGCACGCCACCGACACCAGGCTGATGAGCAGCGCGTTCAGCCCAAAGTAGGCAATGCCGCACAGCAGCATCGGCACCAACGCCAGATTTACGCGCCACATGATTTTCTTTGTCGACTCGTCGCTATGTACGTGAGGAGAACCTGATATATTTAATAAGTTCATATTATTTATATAGATTGTTAGATGGTTTGAACTCTTGGTTGTTTGCGTGCTTGGCTGTTTGATTGTGTGTCCATTCGGGCATTACGGCAATCAGACACTCAAGCGTTATTATCATTTTTTCGCAGCCATCATGGCGCGCACCTTGAACTTGCCCAGGCGAATCTCGTCGGTCAGCGGCTTGTTGGCGGGGCAGCTGAAGAAGCAGCATCCGCACTCGATGCAGTCCAGAATGTTGTGCTCCTTAGCCTCCTCCACGCGGCCCGTCTTCACCAATGCCGAGAAGAGGTAGGGTTCCAGCCCCATGGGGCAGGCGTTCATGCACTTGCCGCAGCGGATGCAGTTGGTCTCCGGGGCGCGGCGGGCCTCCGCCTCGTCCATCACCAGCACACTTGCCGCGCCCTTGGTGGTCGGGGCAGCCAGGTTGCTCACCGCCTTGCCCATCATCGTGCCGCCGCTAATCACCTTGCCGGTGGTGGCGGGCAGCTCGCCGATGGCCTGCTTGATAATGTCGTTATAGGTGATGCCGATGCGCACCTGGTAGTTGTGCTGGCTCGGCAGCTTCTTGCCCGTTACGGTCAGTATGTTCTCAATCAGCGGTTTGTTCTTCTGCACCGCCTCGTATACGGCAAAAGCCGTGCCCACGTTGCTCACCACGCAGCCCACGTCGATAGGCAGCTTGCCGCTGGGCACCTTGCGGCCCGTGATGGCGTTGATCAGTTGTTTCTCCGCGCCTTGCGGATATTTCACCTTCATCGGCTCCACGATGATGCCTTCGAACTGGCGTGCCATCTCGGTCATCACGCGGATAGGCTCGGGCTTGTTGTTCTCGATGCCGATATAGGCGTTGGGTACGCCCAGAGCCTTGCGCAGGATGCTCACGCCCACGCAAATCTCCTCGGCATGCTCCATCATCACGCGGTGGTCGGAGGTGAGGTAGGGCTCGCACTCGGCGGCGTTGATGATGAGGTATTCGGCCTTCTTGCCCTCGGGGACGCTATATTTGATGTGGGCAGGGAACGTGGCGCCGCCCAGGCCCACGATGCCCATCTCCTTCAGCTTGGCGACAATCTCCTTCGGCTCCAGCGTGCATTCGCGTTTCACCTCGGGCGTGCGGTCGATGCTTTCGAGCCACTCGTCGCCCTCCACGTCGATATAGATGGCGGTCTTAGGCAGGCCCACCATGTCCTTGCACACGTCAATCTTGTTCACCGTGCCGCTCACGGGCGAGTGGATGTTGGCGCACATAAACGCCTGCGCCTCGGCAATGAGCTGGCCCACCTTCACCTTGTCGCCCTTGGCGACGATGGGTGTGGCGGGGGCTCCCAGATGTTGGTTCATCAATACGGCGACCTGTGTGGGCAGGGGCATCTGCTCGATGACGGCGCCAGTCGATATCTTGTTTTCTTCGGGGTGGACACCACCCATTTTGAAAGTCTTCATCTTCGAAAATGTTTGAGTTACCTAACTAGTTCTGTTGTGCCGGTGCCGCGACGGGTGTCGGGGCGGGAGTGGGAGTGGCTGCGGGGGCAGGGGCCGGTTCCTTCTTGGGAGGCAGCGGCGGGAAATTGACCGCGTGGATGGCTCCCGTGGGGCACTCGGCGACGCACTTGCGGCACATCTTGCACAGCGTGTAGTCTATATAGGCCAGGTTGTTCTCTACCTTCACGGCTCCGAAGGGGCAGGTCTTCTCGCACTTGCCGCAGCCGATGCAGGCGGCGGTGCACGACTTGCGGGCCGTGGCGCCCTTCTCCTTGTTGCGGCATGCCACATACACGCGGCGGTTCTTCAACCCCTTGTTGCGCAGCTCGATGATGCCGCGTGGGCAGGCCTTGGCGCAGGCACCGCAGGCGGTGCACTTCTCCTCGTCAACGATGGGCAGTCCGGTCGACGGGTCGAGACTCAGCGCGCCAAACTGGCAGGCGTTGACGCAGTTGCCCAGCCCTAGGCATCCGAACACGCAGCCGCTCTCGCCGGCATACACGCTGTTGGCGAAGGCGCAATCCTTCAGGCCGTCGTATTTGTTTTTTGCCGTGGCGTTGGCGCAGCTGCCGTTGCAGCGCACTACGGCCACCTGGGGTTCCGACACCTCGGGGGTGCAACCCAGCAACTCGGCCACCTTCTGGGCCACAGCCTCGCCGCCGGCGGGGCATTTCAGCCCGTCCATGTTGCCCTGCTTCACGAAGGCCTCTGCCATGGCGCGGCAGCCCGCCTTGCCGCAGCCGCCACAGTTGGCTCCGGGCAGCACTTCGGCAATCTCGTCAATCAGGGGATCTTCGACAACTTTGAACTTTTGGGCAACAAAATACAGCACTATGGCAAAGATGGCACCTATTATGCCAAGCACCAGTACTGCGGTCAAAATCATGTTGGTCATTGTTTTATGTATGTTTTACTTGTTTATTTTACACTATTTTTATAAAATGCAAATTTACGATTTTTTTTCTAAATGGCAACTTTTGCCCTGCTTTTTTATAAAAAAAGATTTCAACACCCCATGTTAACTACCCCGTCCACTCAAGGTGAAACCACCCTTTTCCCCGCCTGGCTCCCTCGAGCTCCCGCCTTTCATTGAATCGTTATTTGGTCCATCTTTGCTATAGCAGCCTTGAAGAGTCTCCCTTTCGGTAGAAATGGGTAAAATGAAGTAGGAATCGGTAAGAAGCGGTAGGATGCGGTAGGGGAAAAGAAAAATGTGCATATATTTTGCGCGGAATGAAAAATGTGGCGGAAGTGGGCGATAGTCAGCGTGTTGTGGCGTGTCCGCACAGGGTGGGAGGGGAGGCTTGAATATTGAATTTTTCTAAAAAAGCGTCAAAAAAGTTGTAAATCGAAAAAAAATGTGTAATTTTGTATCGTGAAATTATTGTGTAAAATTTAAACTAAGAGATATGAGTAAAGTACTTGTCGGATTCGATTTTTCCACAGGTTCGGCGAAAGCCGTCGATTTGGCAATAGATATTGCAAACCGTATGAAAACGGATTTGCGACTGGTCTACGTGAAGGAAAAAGACCAGGACGAGGGTCCGATACGCGAGGAGATAGAGCGTCGCAACGCGGCCGTGGCACATCTGCTGCAGGGCATCAAGATGGAGTATGTGGTTCGTGAGGGCAAGGTGTCGCAGGAGTTGTGCGAGCAGGCCAAGGAGGACGAGGCGTCGCTTATCATCGTGGGCACGCATGGTATGTCGGGCTTTGAGAAGAACTGGATTGGTCGCAACACGTACCGCACCATTGCGGAGTCGGAGGTGCCGGTGCTGACCATCCGCGAGGATTTCGACTTCAACAAGGCGTTGGAGCGCATCGTGGTGCCGTTGGACAGCACGGCCGACACGCGGCAGAAGGTGCCTCACGCGGCACGGTTTGCCAAGATGTTTGGCTCGGAGCTGCATATTCTGGGTCTGTATACGTCGGACAATAAGTCGATTAAGCATATTGTGGACGGCTATGTGCGCATGGTGGACAACTACCTGACGAAGGCGGAGGTGGACCATGTGTGCAAGTGCGTGGATGTGCCTAAGAACTTGACCATCACTACGCTTGAGTATGCCGACGAGGTTGATGCCGACATGATTGCTATTATGACGGAGCAGGAGACTTCGCTGACGAGTTTCTTGCTGGGCACATACGCGCAGCAGATGCTGACGCTGTCGCACCGTCCAATCCTGTCCATCCGTCCCGAAGAGGTGAACGGGCTGGCGAAGTAGTTGGGTGTGGGACTGTTCCCACGGAAAGGGATATGCGATATGCGTAAGTTGTTGATATTTTTGGCTGTCTTATTGCCCCAGCTGTTGTCGGCGCAGAGCTATTCGACCAACCGCAGCCGGGGGAGGATAGAGATACGTGGCGACGTGGCGGTGACACAGCTGGTGCAGAAGCATATCGAGCTTAACGAGCGTGTGCGCACGATACCGGGCTACCGCATCCAGATAGCGTCGCTGTCGGGCACGGCATCGAAAAACCGTGCCTTTGAGATGAAGGAGCGAGTCCGTGAGATGTATCCCGGCGTGGAGGCGTATGTGGTGTTTGACGAGCCCAATTTCAAGGTGAAGGTGGGCGATTTCCGCACACGGCTGGAGGCGTATGTGTTCCTTCAGCACATCAAGGGAGATTTTCCCGGCACGATAATCCGCGACAACATCATGCCGACCCAGATTAACTGGGACGAGATGGTGCCTGAGTCGGAGGACGATATCTGAGGTGGCAACCGCCACGATATTTGATTGTTTCAAAAGTATGCGTAGGTGGTTCATAGTATTGTTTTTGTTGTTGGCCCACATGGCGTTGGGCCAACGGTTGTATGAGCACCGTGGTGTGCAGTATGCCACGCATGGCAATGATTTCTGGTTCTGCCTGCCGCGCACACTTTGGGGTTCAAGCGACAACCATGCGTGCCTGTACTTCATGGCGGAGCACAATTGCAGTGTGACGATAGAGAACGAGCTGATAGATTTCAGCGTGACGAAGAATATCAAGAGCCGCCGCGAGATTAACGCGCGGCTAGACACGCTCAACATGGTTGAGATACCGTGGCGTATGCTTTGTTTCGCCGATACGCTGGAAGACGGAGTGCCAGCCAGCCAGCAGGTGGCGGCACTGCCGCAGGCGAAGGGATTCCATATCACCAGCACCGATACGATTTGTGTTTACCTGTTTGCGTATTCGAGCGGCAACATCGATGTGACCAACCTGTTGCCTACGGAAATGTTGCGGGACGAGTATGTGGTGCAGACGTATCAGAACAACATGGGAATGTTTCAGGTGGTGGCGACGGAGGACAACACCGTGGTGGACATCACGCTGGGCGACTACGACTGGCTGGGGAGGCCGAAGGACAGTGTGGTGACGGTGACGCTCAACCGAGGCATGATGTATAATGTGATGGTGGGCTACTTGTGCGACTATCATCCTGAATGCTGCAGTCCACCGTGCAACAGTTTTATGTCGATAGCCGACCGTCATTTTGATGACGATACCGTTCGGAGTGCCTGGTTTTACTATGACTCTCTGTATGTAGACCTTAGCGGCACCTATATCAAGGCTCGCGACCATAAGCGCATAGCTGTGTTCCAAGGCAACCAGATGGGGGCGGTAGGTGGAGGAGCCGGTGACCTCCTTTTTGAACAGGCCATGCCTATTCGATATGCGGGAACGGAGTTTTTGGTGCCCAATCTGATGGCATCGATTCATGACTATATCCAGTTTACCGGACTGGTGGACAGCACCACAGTAACGATAATGAACCCTTATGAACCAACCCATCCTACGCGTACGCTGACGGTTAATGCGCACGAGTCGGACTGGTTTCTCATCAACAATGTTGAGAATGCCCTGTATATTACCTCCGACCACCCCATTCTCACCTCTGTGATGCCAAGTTTTAATTTCGGGGGTCTTCGGCGGGAAGGCTCGGCCACGTTGGTGGTGGTGCCGGTGGAGTGGTGGCATAACGGACCGGCGAACGGCGGGCAGACCTTTTGGGTGGACGAGAACCGCAACGGGTGGTCGTACTACCATTCGATGCATATCTTCACCCGCACTGCCGACGTGGGCGGGATGTATTTCAACCGCTACCCGATAGACACAATGTTCACGGAGATACCTGGCACGCCGTATAGTTACGCATACGTACACTATTTCTCGCATTTGGTGACATATACGCGTGCGCAGCACTTTGTGGAGAACCGTCAGGGTGGTCCTTTCTGGGTGGTGGCGGATGCGGAGAAGACGGGAGAGCATTCCGTTTACAGTTATGCGCATCTGCAGAGGGGGAAGAACTATTTGGAGGTGAACGATGTGCCTGTCGACTCGTTGCCGGAGGACACTATCTGGTGCATGTACGACCCGATGCAGTTCCACGGGTGGGTGGAACGACCTGCCGACAGCATCATCTGGGATTATGGCGACGGCGTTGTGGAACGTTACAGGTATGAGGACGGGCAGCAGGTGTCGCATACCTTTGCCGATACGGGACGCTTTGAGGTGAAACGCATTATCCAGTATATGGACGAGGCATTGGATACGACGTGGGGCTACGGGGCGTGCAAGAGCGTCTTTACCCGCCCGTCGGACACGATGTTTGCCTACATCAGGGTTCGCGACCATATCGACATGTCACTCTCGGTGACGGAGTGCGACGGGCCGTTCACGTTCAGGGGGCATGTGCTCGAAACTACGGACACGCACTATCTTACTACCAGCGGCTATCCTTCGGGATGCGACACGCTGTGGCAGATAGACTTGGTGGTCTGTCCTCACTGCACGTCGTTTAGTGACACGGTCTTGGACTATATGCTGCCGTGGGTGTTCAACGGTGTCACGTTTACATACGAGACAAGAGGCTATCCCGTCCATATCGACATCGGGGACGAGTGCGACAGCATCATATTCTACGACCTCACCATCCTAGAGCGAGGAACCCCTCCAACCCCCGACCCGCCTCCGCCACAGGACACTATCTTTGTTCTCGCACCCAATGTCATCACGCCCAATGGCGACATTGAGTCGAACCGTCGGTTCCGCCTGTTCTGCAGCAAGGACATAGAGGTGGCGGAGGTATATATTTTCGACCGTGTGGGCCGGAGATTGGCGCACTTCGACGGGCTGACGGAG
>JAEEIS010000017.1 GCA_016281475.1 Bacteroidales bacterium | reverse complement strand
GGCTTCGAAGTCATTTACGACATTCTCGCGCCATGTATTTATGCCCAGACTTAACTTATCTCTCAGAGAGACAGCGTTATGCTTCATATCAGTGTCTGTGCGCCCGGCGCGTTCTGCGAAGAGCAAGTTTGAGAAGCCGAGCTCTCTCTTCGTTTTATCGAGGCCGAGCAAAGCTTGCTCGCAGCCAGCACCGGGCTGTGAGATTTCTCCACTAGCTTCGATAGGTCTAAATGACATGTTTTTGGCTGATTCAACGTGCTTCTCGCGTGTCATGTCGAGCGAAGACGAGACATAAAATCCTTTCACTGTATCTACACCATTGTATGCCTCTGCTGTGGAGATGTGAATACCCGGGGTAACGACTTCTATATGATAACCGCTCAGATCGAGAGGGTAGGGCTCAAGGATTGCGCCGCGGCCTGAGGCGAACATCGGACGGTTGTAGACAAAAAACGGACAGTCACTGCCAAGTTCTGCCGCCATAGCTGCAAGATCGGCGTCCGACAGTCCCAGAGAAAACACCTCATTGAGTGCAACCAAAGTAAACGCCGCGTCGCTGCTTCCACCGCCGAGTCCCGCGCCCATCGGTATATTTTTATATAAAAATATTTTTACATTGCCGATACCATATCGCTCCTGCATCAGCCGGAACGCCTTGAAACACAGGTTTTTCTCCGCCGGCACATCACACTCCAGGCCATATACAGTAAGCCCTGGCTCATCGGCTGTTACCACCTCCAGCACGTCGCGAAGCGAGGGCACCGGAACGAACAGCGTCTCGATGTCGTGATAGCCGTCGTCCCGGCGCCTCACGACCTCCAGACCCAGATTTATCTTGGCATTTGGACAGACAATCATAATAGTATTTATACAACAAATTTAATATATTTGAGATGAATTACCATTAGCGAGATATGTTTAGCAAAGAAACCTATATCAGCCGCCGGAAAAAGCTGGCAGCAAGCGTCAGCGGCGGCATTCTTGTCTTTTTGGGGAACAACGAATCCCCCTCGAATTATCCCGACAACACCTATATTTTCCGGCAGGACAGTACCTTCCTGTATTACTTTGGACTGGACAAACCGGGGCTGGCGGCGGTAATCGATATCGACTGCGGCGGCGAGATGATTTTTGGCGACGACGTCGATATAGACGACATCATCTGGATGGGGCCGCAGAAGAGCATTGCAGACCAGGCGGCGGAGGTCGGAGTAGGGAAGACCTACCCCTTTGCGCGGCTGGCCGGCTTTGTGGCCGACGCACTGGCCAAGGGTCGCATGCTGCACTACATTCCGCAATATCGCGCCGACAACAAGATACTGCTGGCCGATATTCTGGGCACCACCCCCGCGGCCGTGAGCGACGGCGGCAGTGAAGAATTCATAAAAGCCATTGTGGCTCAGAGACTTATAAAGGAACCTTGCGAGATAGAGGAGATTGACCGCGCCTGCGATTTGGGCTACGCGATGCACTACACCGCCATGACGCTGATGCAGCCGGGTATGCTGGAGCAGGAGCTGGTGGGAGCCATGGAGGGCGTCGTGATCAGCGGCGGCTATATGACATCGTTCCCGACCATTCTCTCGCAGCACGGCGAGACGCTGCACAACCATCTGCACGACAAGCCGCTCACAGTGGGCAAACTGTGCGTGATTGACGCCGGCGCCGAGATCGCCAGTCACTATTGCAGCGATTTTACCCGCACACTGCCCGTCGGCGGCAAATTTGACAGCCGTCAGAAGGACATCTACACCATCGTATCCACCGCCAACAGCTTCGCGGCGGAGATGGCCCGACCCGGCATCACCTACCGCGAGGTGCATCTGGCCGTCAGCCGGCTGATGCTGCAGGGCCTCAAGAACGTCGGCTTGGTGAAAGGCGATATAGACGAGGCTCTCTCGCTGGGCGTACAAGGCATGTTCATGCCTCATGGACTGGGTCACAACATGGGCCTGGACGTGCACGATATGGAGAATCTGGGGGAGGATTACGTAGGATACGACCCCGGACAGGAGCGTATCCGCCAGCTGGGCCTGGGCTCGCTGCGAATGGCACGCAAACTGGTCCCCGGCCACGTTATTACCGACGAACCGGGCATCTACTTCATACCAGCCCTGATAGAGCAGTGGAAGGCAGATGGCAAATTCACCGATTTTATTAATTACCAGGCTCTTGAGAGCTACTACGACTTTGGCGGCATAAGGCTGGAAGACGACATCCTCATCACAGAGAACGGCTGCCGCCGTCTGGGACAGAAGCGCCTCCCGATTACCATAGACGAGGTCGAGGCTGCAATGGCCCGGTAACCGGCAGTGTGACAAATTGTCATAATCAAATCGATGGCACTCAATTTGTCTAATTGAGTGTCGCATCATTTGCATATCAAAAAACAAATTTAAAACTATACAATCATGATTAAACCATTAGCAGACAGAGTATTGGTAGAGGCACAGGAAGCCGAGACCAAGACCGCGAGCGGGCTCTTCATCCCCGATTCGGCAAAGGAAAAACCGCAGCAGGGCGTCATCGTCGCCGTCGGCAGCGGTAAAAAAGACGAGCCCATGGAACTCAAACCGGGTGATAAGGTAATGTACGGCAAGTATTCCGGTTCCGAAGTTTCCTTCGAGGGTAAAGACTACCTCATCATGCGTCAGAGCGATGTCATCGCAGTTATCGAATAATCCTTTAAACAGAAATCATCATGGCAAAAGATATCAAATTCAATATTGATGCGCGCAACCTCATGAAAGAGGGCGCTGACGCGCTGGCAGATGCAGTCAAGGTGACCCTGGGTCCCAAAGGCCGCAACGTGATTATAGACAAGAAGT
>JAEEIS010000120.1 GCA_016281475.1 Bacteroidales bacterium | reverse complement strand
TGGTCATTGAGCCAAAGTACGACTGGGTGTCAAGCTTCAATGAGGACAAAGCGGCTGTGGTGTACAATGGGGACACCTTGTATATATGGGAGAACGGAGAATATTTAGACACCAATTACTATTTTAGTTTCTTCGAAAATTGAAAATTATCCCGGTGCGGCAGCTAATTTTAGTTTTTACTTTTTACTTTTTACTTTAAAACCCCCTTAAACCCTTTTAATCATATCAACATATCAACAATACAAATGGACAGAAGAGAATTTATCAAAAAATCAGCCATGGCAACTGCCGCAGGGGTGGTGATGGCATCGCCGTTCGGCTCCGTCATGGCCAAAGACTCAAACAATCAGACATTCAAACATTCACACAATATGAAAGTACTTCTTATCAACGGCAGTCCCCGTCAGAACGGCAATACCAACCTCGCCCTCACCGAGGCTGCCCGCCAACTGGAGAAAAACGGCATCACCACGGAACTGTTGCAGATTGGCCGACAAGCGATGCATGGCTGCGTGGCCTGTGGCCACTGTAGCCAGACCAACCGCTGCGTGTTCGACGACGACCTCTGCAATCGCGCTATCGACCTGATGGCACAATGCGACGGCCTGATAGTCGGCTCGCCCACCTACTACGGCCAGCCCAACGGCACGGTGCTCAGCCTCATACAGCGCATGAGCTATGCCGCCTCCAACGTGATGCAGAACAAGCCGGCCGCTGCCGTAGCCGTGTGCCGCCGTGGCGGTGCCTCAGCGGTGTATCAGACACTGCTCATGCCCTTCCAGATGCAGAATATGCCCATCGTCACCTCGCAGTATTGGAACATCGTCTATGGGCGCACCGAAGGAGAGGCAGCACTCGATGACGAAGGTCTGCAAACCATGCGCACCATGGCCGACAACATGGCATTCCTGCTGCGGCAAATCCACGCCGAAGGCACTCCGCAATATCCCGAGCGCGAGCCCCATCAGGCCACATCGTTCATCAAATAAACCATCGTCACCATGCCGCCGCAGCGCACCATAGCCCTCACACTAGCCGCTGCCACATGGGCTGCCGCCATACTCCTCTTGCTGGGCGACAGCGAGGTGGGCAGGGTAGGGGTGTGGCTGTTCCTCTCAGCCAAAGGCATTTCCATCCTGCTCACCCTGTTGGCACTGATGAGGAACAGAAAGCTCGCATGGCAGGTGTTTTGCAGCCGCTACCGCTTCGACACCCACCGCCGCCACGGCATCGCCCAGGCCGTCACCCGCTTCATCTGGGAGCTGCCGCAATTCTTTCTCGGATACATCGTTTCTCAGACACGTGTCCTCTGTGGCAACGTGGAAAGGGTCGACACCCTCGACGGCGTCACCTACGTCTCCTGCTGCCACCGCCGCGAGCACGCCTACACGGGCATGTCGCTCGGCTGCCATGTGCAGATGTGGCTGCCTGTGGAGATACAGACCGACTTCGAGCATTACGCCCGCCGCTATGCCGGCGGGATGCTCCTGCACGAATACGGACACACCTTCGACAGCCAGCTGTGGGGCTGGCTCTACTTGCCCGTCGTCGGACTGCCCAGTCTCGTCAGCCAATGGCTCGAGCTGGCGGGCTTCCTCCACCACCGCCACGACAACCTATATGCCGAGCGTTGGGCCAACCGACATGCCGAAGAGCATTTCAACCGCGCTTGACGTGACTCCCTCGAACCTCCCATTTTTCAAGAATCCTTCTTCCCCCCTTCATGGCTATAATAGCGACTAAATGCGTCCCAATCGGTAAGAATCGGTAAAAAACGGTAGGGAGTGACGAGGGGGGAGACTGGGGGGCACAAGGCAATAGGGCGCGGTGGAATGCGGCACGGAACGAGGGGAATCGGCAGGGTATTGATGGCGGATTTTGTGCTGTGGCACGGATGCGGAAGGAGCAGTTTGGATTTGATTGGTGAATTTTTTTTGTATATATCGTACAAAAGTCGTAATTTTGTAGGCTGAATTGTAAGATAAATTAATTAATAATTATAAAATAACAATATGATTAGCAACAATTTCACTCCGAGACACAACGGTGTCTCCAAGTCTGCTGACGAAGAGAAAATGCTGAAAGAAATCGGCGTTAGCTCCATGGACGAACTTATCGACAAGGCTGTTCCTGCCGCCATCCGCCTGAAAGAGCCGATGCCCATCGCCGACGGCATCAACGAGTATGAGTTCCTCAACCGCTGCCGCCAGCTGGCCAAGAAGAACAAGCAGTTCAAGTCCTATATCGGCATGGGCTACTACGGCACCATCACGCCGTCGGTCATCCAGCGCAATGTGTTTGAGAATGCGGGCTGGTACACCGCCTACACTCCCTATCAGACCGAGATCAGCCAGGGCCGTCTCGAGGCCTTGATGACCTACCAGACCATGGTGGCCGACATGACCCACATGCCCATGGCCAACGCCAGCCTGCTCGACGAGGCTACCGCCGGCGGCGAGTGCATGCTGATGTTCTACGCCAGCCGCAGCCGTCAGGCCCAGAAGGACGGAGTGAACAAGATTTTTGTCGACGAGGGCGTGCTGCCTCAGACGCTCGACGTGATGCGCACCAACGCCGCTCCGCGCAACATCGAGATTGTCGCCGGCAAGGTGGCGGACTTCACCTTCGACCCCGCCCAATACTTCGCCGTGGTGGTGCAGAACCCCAACCAGTTTGGCGAGGTGTGCGACTACACCGAGTTTATCGCCAAGTGCCACGAGAAGGGTATCTTCGTGGGTATGGCCACCGACCTGATGGCCCTGGCCATGGTGAAGACCCCCGGCGAGATGGGTGCCGACTGCGCCTTTGGCAGCAACCAGCGTTTTGGCCTGCCGATGGGCTTCGGCGGTCCTCATGCCGGCTTCTTCGCCATCACCGAGACCTTTAAGCGTGCCTTCCCCGGCCGTATCATCGGCTGGAGTGTCGACGTGAAGGGCAACCCCGCCCTGCGTATGGCTCTGGGTATGCGCGAGCAGCACATCAAGCGCGACAAGGCCACCTCCAACATCTGCACCGCTTCGGCCCTGCAGGCCATCATGAGCGGTTTCTACGCCGCATGGCACGGCCCCGAAGGCATCCGCCGCATTGCGGGCAACATCCATGCCATCGCCACCGTCCTCGAGCGCGAGCTGATGAAGTATGGCTACAAACAGCACAACCGTGCCTTCTTCGACACCCTCGCACTGCAGTGCCCCGTGAAGACCGACGTGGTGAAGAAAGTCGCCCTTGAGCACGGCATCAACTTCCGCTATATCTGCGAAGAGTGCATCGGCATCAGCATCGACGAGACCACCTCTAAGGAGGATGTCAACGAGATTATCACCGTCCTCGCCACCGCCGCCGGCAAGACCCCCGAGCTGCTGCAGTGCAACGGCTGCTGCTGCTCCACAGCCTCGCTGCCCGGCAACCTGATGCGCCAGACCCCCTACCTGACCCACAGCGTGTTCTCGAAATATCACAGCGAGACCGAGATGATGCGCTACATGAAAAAGCTGGAGGTGAAAGACCTCAGCCTGAACCGCGCCATGATACCGCTGGGCTCCTGCACCATGAAGCTCAACGCCGCCGCCGAGATGCTGCCGCTGAGCTGGACAGGCTTCGGTGCCATCCATCCTTTCGCCCCCGCCGACCAGACCGAGGGGTGGAACGAGCTTATCAACGAGATGGAAGACCTGCTGGCCATCGTCACCGGCTTCGCCGGCGTGAGCCTGCAGCCCAACTCGGGCGCAGCTGGCGAATACAGCGGCCTCACCGTCATCCGCAACTACCATATCGACCAGGGCCAGCCCAACCGCAATGTCTGCCTCATTCCCGCCAGCGCCCACGGCACCAACCCCGCCAGCGCTGCCAAAGCCGGCATGACCGTGGTGGTGGTGAAGTGCAACGACCGCGGCGATGTGGACATCGACGACCTCAAGGCCAAGGTGGAACAGTATAAGGACAACCTCGCCTGCATCATGATTACCTATCCTTCCACCCACGGTGCCTTCGAAGAGGGCATCCTCGAGATTATCGACATCATCCACGGTGCTGGCGGACTCGTCTATATGGACGGCGCCAACATGAACGCCCAGATCGGTATCACCAGCCCCGGACGCATGGGTGCCGACGTGTGCCACCTGAACCTCCACAAGTCCTTCGCAGGTCCTCACGGCGGTGGTGGTGCCGGTGTCGGTCCTATCGCCGTCAGTGCCAAACTGCTCGACTTCCTGCCCAAGCACAGCCAGGCGGAGGTGGGTGGCAAGAAGGGCAACGCCATGGCTGCCGCGCCTTACGGCAACGCCCTGCTGTTCCCCATCAGCTACGGCTACCTGCTCATGCTGGGCGGCAACGGCCTGACCGAGGCCACCCGCCACGCCATCCTCAACGCCAACTACCTGCGCGCCCGCCTGCAGAAATACTACAAGATTCTCTACACCAACAAGAACGGCATGTGCGGCCACGAGATGATCGTCGACTTCTCCGAGTTCAGCCTCAAGGTGAGCGTGGGCGACATCGCCCGCCGTCTCGACGACTACGGCTTCCATGCCCCCACGGTGGCATTCCCCGTCCACAACACCCTTATGGTGGAACCCACCGAGAGCGAGCCGCTCAGCGAGCTGGACCGTTTCTGCGACGCCCTCATCGCCATCCGTCAGGAGATTGACGACGTGATGACCGGCAAATACGACGAGAAGAACAACCCCATCGCCAACGCACCTCACACCATGCAGGTAGTCTGCGCCGACGAGTGGAACTATCCCTACAGCCGCCAGGTGGCCGCCTTCCCGCTGCCCCACGGCGACAAGTACTGGCCGACCATCAGCAAGATCGACGACGCCTACGGCGACCGCAATCTCCAGCCCGTCTGGCCCGCAGAAGCATAACACACGCTTCCCCAATCAATGCAAGCCCGCCCCACGACGGGCTTGCATTATATCAACATCAATTGCTATGGCAAAAAAGGAAATACAGGAAGAGCCGTTGGAAAAACGGTTGTGGAAAGCCGCCGACAAGCTGCGTAAGAACATCGATGCCGCAGAATACAAGCATGTGGTACTGGGTTTGATATTCCTGCGCTATATCTCTGTGGAATTTGAACGGCTCTATGATCAATTGGTGAAACAGAAGGCCGAAGGTGCCGACCCCGAGGACCGTGAGGAGTATGCCGCCGAGAATGTGTTCTACGTGCCGGAGGGTGCCCGCTGGAGTCACTTGGTGGCACAGGCAAAGAACCCGCAGATTGGCAAACTGATAGATGATGCGATGGATGCCATCGAGCGCGAGAACCGTTCCCTCAAAGGTGTTCTGCCCAAGGTCTTTGCACGTCCCAATCTTGACCCAACGTCACTGGGGGAGTTGATAGACCTTATTGGCAACTCCACGTTACAGAACACCAGCACCCGCAGTGCCGACCTGTTGGGGCATGTGTTTGAGTATTTCCTTGGAGAGTTCGCCTTGGCCGAGGGCAAGAAAGGCGGACAGTTCTACACACCGCGTAGCGTTGTGGAACTGTTGGTGACCATGCTGGAGCCGTACCGAGGGCGTGTGCTTGACCCCTGCTGTGGGTCGGGCGGTATGTTTGTGCAGAGCGAGAAGTTTGTGCGCGAACATCAGGGATGCATAGAGAATATCTCCATTTATGGACAGGAAAGCAACCAGACCACCTGGCGGCTGTGCAAGATGAACCTTGCCATCCGCGGCATTGATGCCTCGCAGGTGAAGTGGAACACCGAAGGCTCCTTCCTCAACGATGCCCTCAAAGATGTGAAGGCCGACTTTGTCATTGCCAACCCTCCCTTCAACGACAGCGACTGGAGCGGCGACCAGCTGCGTGGCGATGCCCGCTGGCAGTATGGTGTGCCTCCCACTGGCAACGCCAACTTTGCTTGGATACAACACTTCATCTATCACCTCGCTCCATCAGGACAGGCTGGCTTCGTGCTTGCCAAAGGGTCGCTGACCTCCAAGACTGGCGGGGAAGGTGAGATACGCAAGGCACTTATCGACAAAGGCCTTATTGCCTGTATCGTCAATCTGCCTGCCAAGTTGTTTCTCAACACTCAGATTCCCGCCTGCCTGTGGTTCGTCAGCCGCAACCGTAAGAAAAGGGTGGGGGAGATACTCTTCATTGATGCCCGCAACATGGGCCGCCTTATCAACCGTCGCACCCGTGAGTTGACGGAAGAAGACATCCACACCATTGCCGACACCTACCACCATTGGCGCGACGAGAGTGCCGACTATGCCGACGTACCGGGCTTCTGTGCCTCGGTGCCCGTCAGCCGTGTGGCCGAGTTGGATTATGTGCTCACCCCCGGCTGCTATGTCGGCCTACCCGAAGAGGAAGACGACTTCAACTTCGCCGAGCGTTTCACCGCCCTCCGCGCCGAGTTCGAAGAACAGCTCTTAGAAGAAGAACGCCTGAACAAGTTGATACTGGAGAATTTGAATAGAATAGAAATATAATCGCTATGCCACATTATACAATAAAAGAATTAATAAAACTCAAAGAGTCGGAAGACAAGGTAGAATTCAAGAAAGCCGAGCAAGGGAACTTTGCATATGACGGGGGAACCAAGGCAAAGCCAGGTGATAGAAGACGTTGTATCCTTGGCTATGTGACCGCATTTTGCAATGAGGGAGGTGGTAGCCTTGTGATTGGTATGGAGGATGCCTATCCTCACAAAGTTGTTGGTACCAAACAATGTGAAGGCAAAATAGGTGAACTTGAGAGCAATATCTATAGAGATACACTAATCCGGCCCAATATATATGAATTATATGAAGACGAAGAGAATAAGACAGGCCGTGTGCTTGTAATCGAGGTTCCAGGACGACCTACCGGCAAACTATTCCGTTTTGAGGACGTACCTTTGATGCGTGTTGGGGAGGAACTGAAGCCGATGTCCGACGAAATGATTTTTAGCATTCTTCAGGAACATGAGCCCGACTTCTCGGCCGAGATCTGTAAAGGGATAACAATCAGAGACCTTGACCCTGAGGCTATACGGATCATGAAGCAGAAATATGCTCAAAAACAGCAGAATCCAGATTTCTTGACGCTATCGGATGAGCAAGTATTAAGTGATTTGGATTTGGTCAAAAAAGGAGAAGTGACGTATGCTGCATTGATTCTTGTAGGCCAGGAAAAAATATTAAAAGAATATTTGCCACAAGCGTCTGTTATATTGGAGTTTCGGAAAACAGAATCTTTGGTGCCGTATACCAACAGGCAGGTGTATTGTCAGCCATTCTATAAAATGATTGATCTTCTTTGGCATGACATCGACTTGAGGAATGATAAAATAGATGTAAATGAAAATTCTTACATCTTCAATATCCCCTATTTTAACGAAGAGGTAATTCGTGAGGCAGTCAATAATGCGATAGCACATAGGGACTATCGTCGCAATAGCGAAACTGTTATCAAGCAGTATCCACAGAAGATGGAGATAATGAATGCTGGCGGTTTCCCGTTGGGCGTAACCATCGGGAATCTTTTGAGAGTACAAAGTACCCCGCGAAACAGACTACTTGCAGATGTCCTTTCGAAAACAGGTATTGTTGAGCGGTCAGGACAAGGTGTTGATAAGATATATAGAAACACTTTGTCAGAAGGCAAAGAAGCCCCCGATTATTCTAAAAGTGATTCATTCCGTGTAGAATTACATATATCGGCCGTCATTAAAGACAAAGCTTTTGCAATGTTTCTGAATTCAGAACAACGAGACTTGGCAGAAGAAGATAAGCTCTCTGTTTTTGATGTTATTGCTCTTAATGACATCCGAGAAGGAAACTCCAATACGGTCTCAAAGGATGAGTTGAAAGAATTGATGAAACGCGGAATAATTGAAAAACATGGTAAAACAAGAGGAACCTACTATACCTTGTCAAAGAGCTATTATGAATTCTGCGGAAAAGAAGGTGAATATTCACAGGTAAGGGATTGGAATGCTGTACAGGCATGGCCTGTGGTTTTGGCTCATTTTTCCACATTTAAGAAAGCCAAAATGGGGGACTTTGTGAGTATACTTGGCACACATATGTCTCGCAAAAAAGTAAGAAATATTATAGAGCAATACATTGAACAGGGCTTTTTGGCAAAAGAAGGTATAGGCTCAGGAACAACATACTATATCAGTGATGAATATATTAAGAATTCTGAGATAATGAATAAGGCATTGGGCATTGGATTGGAAGAGCTTAAAAAAAGAGGAGAAATTAATTACAATCAAAAGGGCCAAAAAAAGGCCAAAAAATGAACTAAAAGACACAGAAAACAATACAATGAGTTGTTTAAGTAACTGAATTGTAGTGATGTGTGAAATGTCCCTAAAAAGGCCAAAAAAAGGCCAAAAAATGAACTAGAAACTACAGAAAACAAAGCAAGAAGATGTTTAAGTGGCTGAGTTATAATGATGTGTTAAATGTCCCTAAAAGAGCCAAAAAAGTAAAAAACAAACATACGATGTATTTACGAGAAATGATTTGAAAACAATATGAGTACGGAAACTGCAAATCTGATAGTGGCTTGTGTGTCATTGGTGGTGATGGGAATCACCCTTTATATTGCATGTCGCACACTTAGGTACATGAAAGAAAGTGAGAGAGCAAGGAATGACAGGGAGAAAGAACTACGGAGGAAAGATATTCTGAATAAGATACAAGTAAAAGAGGCACAGTTAAAATCATTGGAGAATTATTCAAGATTTCCGGTAGAACATACAGCCATTGATAATATTCGTATTCAAAAACTAATGCTCGAATCCGAAATAGATGAATTATATAATCAATTGTAGCCATGAGTGAATGGAAAGAATATAAGTTGGGAGAGGTGACAGAAGTTACTTCAGCAAAACGTATTTTTTACTCAGAATACATGCCGACAGGTGTTCCTTTTTATCGTTCTAAAGAAATAATTGACTTATATAACAATCGAGAAGTTACAACGGAATTGTTCATTTCTGAAGAACGGTTTAATGAAATCGAGAAAAAATACGGAGCTCCTCAAGTTAATGATATACTGATTACATCCGTTGGTAGTTTAGGAATACCGTATATCGTTAAGGAAAATGATAGATTCTATTTTAAGGATGGGAACCTGACTTGGATAAAGTCGATAGATACTAATAGATTACTGCCTCAGTATTTGAAAAATTGGATTATATCAAGTATTGGGAAACAGAAACTAGATGAGATTACAATTGGATCTACTCAACCAGCATTAACAATATCTGGTCTTAAGAGTATGTCTCTTAAGCTGCCACCTATTGAAGAACAGAAGCGGATTGCTGGGGTGTTGAGTTCGTTGGATGACAAGATAGATTTGTTGAATCGGGAGAATGCAACCCTCGAAGCCCTCGCCGAAACCCTCTTCCGTCACTACTTCATCGAAAACCCCGACCCCACCTGGAAAGAAGGCAAAATAGCAGATTTGGTGGATTTTAACCCAAGTAGAAAACTGACAAAGAATGAAGATTCTCCATATATCGAGATGGCAAACATCGAAACACAAGGTTATGCCCCTTCTTCATGGAGAATGAGACCATTTGCAAGTGGGACAAAGTTTATTAATGGTGATGCTATAATGGCTCGCATATCGCCTTGCCTTGAGAATGGAAAGGCTGCATATATTGATTTTTTGGAAGACGGACAAGTTGGCTGGGGATCTACAGAATTTCT
>JAEEIS010000119.1 GCA_016281475.1 Bacteroidales bacterium | reverse complement strand
TGCGTCTTGGAAGATTTATTTTCCAGCATCCAAGAAATTTTGTACCTTTGCATTTCGGATAGATGTTTCATTCTTTGGTTTTTTGGAAGGAGCACAAAGATACACATTTTTCCGCAATCAAGGGGGAAGTCGCATTTTTTTGCGCTTCTCCTTTGAAAGTTTAAAGGCTTACGCGCTCCTTTTTCTGTTATTTGACCAAAGTGTTGCATTTATTAGTTGAACTTAAGGACTGTTTTTTTCAAACATATACAATGTCGCGTATCTCCGAAACATTGAGTAGTGAGGCTATTAAGATTCAGCATCTCTGCTACTGTCAGAATAGCAGTCCTAGATTGAACTAGAGCCACTCTATATTATCCAATATGTGGAAGACCTCAATAATAATTCTATATTTTCAATTTTTTTTCGTATCTTTGTATTTTTAATACTTTTGACAGGGATGCGGATAAATGTCTTGAAATGTGTGTTTTTGCTGCTGTTGCTGACGACAGTGCTGCCTGCTGGTGCGCAGAAGTTGATTACATACGAGGCCGGCATGGGCACACGCGACCCGAATGACGCAGACACATGGATTCTGTATCAGCGGGTGCGTGCGGAGCATGACGGCATGGTGCTGTATGCCGACTCGGCGTTGCTGAACCAGGTGCGCAACGACCTCACCGCCTTCGGGAATGTGAAGATTGTGATTACGGACACGACGACCATCTTTGGCGACCAGCTGTTCTATGACGGGGAGGTCCGCGTGCTGGACATCTGGGACGACACGGTGAGGCTGGTGGACGGCAAGACGGTGCTGAAAAGCGACCACCTGACTTACGACCGCTTTGCGTCGACGGCCTCCTACGACACGTGGGGTATCACGGTGAACCAGGACAAGCGGCTGGTGAGCGAGATGGGTTACTATAATTCTGAGACCAAGGTGTTTGACATCTATCAAGGAGTGGTGCTGAGCGACTCGAACATGCGGCTGGAGACGGACACGCTGACCTATTGCACGGAGACACATCTGGCGGAGTTTTGGAGCCCGACGCATGTGTATACCGACTCGACGACGATGTATAGCGAGTGCGGCACGTATAATACCGACGAGCGTTACGCCCACTCGGTGAAGGCATCGGAGGTGCACAACGGCGAGAAGCATCTGACGTGCGACACGCTGCACTATTACGAGGAGACGGAGTTCGGCATCGCGATAGGGCATGTGGTGCTGACGGACACGGTGAACGAGATAGTGAGCACGAGCCGCTATGCCGAGACGCGGCAGCAGGAGCATACGTCGCTGGTGACAGACAGCGCGCTAGTGCGTATGGTGACACGCGACGAGGAGGACACGCTGGCGACGCCGGACACGGTGTATGTGCATGCCGACAGCATCTGGGTGACGAACGACTCGACGAGACAGTTCCATTCGCTCAGGGCGTATGACCATGTGAAGATATACCGCACTGACGCGCAGGCGATGTGCGACTCGGCGTATTATTCGGCTCCCGACTCGGTGCTGCAACTGTTCAAGGGGCCGGTGTTGTGGTATGACCACTACCAGAGCACGGCGGATACGATAGTGGTGCATTTCGACTCGGCGGGAGCCAAGCAGGCGTTTCTGAACGGCGGCCCCTTCTGCGTCGAGCAGGTGGACCCGGAGAAGTATAACCAGGTGAAGGGTAGGAACATGGTGGTGTATTTCGTTGAGGGCGAGCCGGACTATGCCGACATACTGGGCAACGCGGAGATGGTGTACTATATCATCGACGAGGACATGAACGGGTATAAGAGCCTGGTGGGTGTGAATGTGGGGGTGGGGTCGGACATGCGCATCTACTTCCTCGACCGCGCACCCGACAGGGTGGTGACATACGGAAAGCCTGACATGAGCACGTACCCGCTGGACAAATTGGACGAAGAAAAGCGGACGCTGGACAATTTCAAATGGTATGACGAGAGGCGGCCCAAGAAGCCGTTGGATGTCTTTGTGTGGTGACAAAATGACATGTTGCCGACGATTGGCACAGGGTATGTTTTTTTGAATTAAAAATAAATAGTTACAAATAAAAATTCAAAATTCGCAATATAAAATGGATCAAGAAGAAAAAAAGATAGAGAACGAACAGCCTAAGGTGGATGCCCAGGCTAAGGAGGCGGCCGCCGAGCAGGCTGCCACAAAGAACCGCCGCAAGAGAGATCATAAGAGACGTGGCGACAAGCACGACGACAGCACTGAGAAACTGCAGGAAATGGGTGAAAAACTGGCAGAGGCCCAGGACAAGTATGTGCGGCTGTACTCGGAGTATGAGAACTACCGCAAGCGTACCAACATGGAGAAGGCCGACCTGATAATCAACGGCAGCAAGGATATGATAAAGGCGGTGCTGCCCGTGGTGGACGACATGGAGCGTGCCCTGTCGGCGATGGCTGACGAGGATGCGGCGAAGGAGGGCGTGCAGCTGATATATAACAAGATGATGAACATCCTTTCGCAGAAGGGACTCAAGCCTATAGAGGCGAAGGGGCAGAAGTTTGACGAGAACGTGCATGAGGCCGTCACCCAGTTCCCCGCAACGGAAGAAGGCCAGAAGGGCACGGTGGTGGATGTGGTGGAGAAGGGCTACTACCTGAACGACAAGGTGCTGAGATATGCCAAGGTGGTGGTGGCGGTGTGAATATGTGAGTGCTTGAATGTTTGAGATTACATAGCCCCCGCCTTGCGACGGACCCCTCTGTGGACATACCCCGGCCTTACGGCCACCCCTCTGAGGGGACGTGAACGGCTGGCGCGGTAATTACTCAGACAATCGAACATACAAGGGGTCAAATAAACAGACAATAAGAATGTCACCGGCAACACGCCGGGAATTAAGCAATCAGATATGGCAAAGAGAGATTACTATGAAGTGTTGGGCGTTGGCAAGAATGCCACGCCAGAGGAGTTGAAGAAGGCGTACCGCAAGCTGGCCTTGCAGTACCACCCCGACCGCAACCCCGGCGATAAGGAGGCAGAGGAGAAGTTTAAGGAGGCCGCCGAGGCATACGATGTGCTGAGCAACCCTGACAAAAAGGCGCGCTACGACCAGTTTGGTCATGCTGCCTTCGAGGGCGGCGCAGGCGGATACGAGGGCGGCATGAATATCAACGACATCTTCTCGCAGTTCGGCGACATCTTCGGCGACCTGTTCGGCGGTGGACGTTTCGGCGGCTTCAGCGGTTTCGGCGGCGGTGGCGGCCAGCAGGCACGGCGTGCCACAACGCGCGGCACCAACCTGCGAATCAAAGTGAAACTGACCTTGGAAGAGATTGATAAGGGCTGTGAGAAGAAAATCAAGGTGTCGAAATATGTGCCTTGCAGGACCTGCAACGGGACGGGCTCGCGCAACGGCAGCTATGAGACCTGCCCCCACTGTCACGGCCACGGGGTGGTGACGGAGGTGCGCCGCACCATATTGGGACAGATGCAGACGCAGAGCGTGTGCCCCCACTGCGGTGGCGAAGGGCGTATAATCAAGGACAAGTGTCGCGACTGCAACGGCGACGGCATTGTGCGCTCGGAAGAGATAATCACCATCAACATACCGGCGGGCGTGTACGACGGGATGCAGCTGTCGATGTCGGGCAAGGGCAACGCAGCCCCGCGTGGCGGAGTGCCAGGCGACCTGATAATACTGGTCGAGGAGGTGCCTCACGACCTGTTTGAGCGTCAGGAGAACAACTTGTATTATAATGCCTTCATCACTTTCGCACAGGCGGCATTGGGCGCCAGCATCGAAATACCCACGCTGTCGGGCAAGGTGAAGGTGAAGATAGACGCGGGCACACCATCGGGCAAGGTGTTGCGCCTGAAAGGAAAGGGACTGCCACAGGTGAACGGCTACGGACGTGGCGATATGCTGGTGAGTGTGAATGTGTGGGTGCCCAAGAACTTGTCGCGTGAGGAGAAGGAGATGCTCACGCGGCTCGACCAGTCGCCGAACTTCCAGCCCAGCCCGTCGAAGCAGGAGCGGGGGTTCTTTGACAGGATGAAAGATTTGTTCAACTAAGATTGTTGGTGGGTTTAGCAAACCGCAAAACTTATCAACGTGCCAACAGTCAATCAGATATTAGTTCGATGAAGATGACCGAAGCCTTCCTCCAGTATGTGTGGCAGCACCAGCTGCTGGAGGGATACTTGCGCACCACTGACGGGCAGCCTCTCGTGGTGGAGCGGGCAGGAATACTGAACCGCGACGCGGGTCCCGACTTCTTCGACGCGCATGTGCGGATAGGGGAGACCCTCTGGGCGGGCAACGTGGAGGTGCACGTGAAGGCATCAGATTGGAACAACCACCGCCACAGCACCAATCGAACCTACGACAATGTGGTGTTGCATGTGGTGTATGAGAGCGACACCGCCATCACGCTGCAGAACTGCCACCAACTTCCTACCTTGGAGTTGTCGCACTATATCCCCGATGCGGTGTGGGCGAACTACGACGCGCTGATAGACCCGCCACAGCCGCGCCCCATCCCCTGTATGGACCATCTGGACGAGGTGTCGAAGCCTTTGGTCAACTCCTATCTGGAGCGGCTGGTCATGGAGCGCATTGAGCAGAAATGCGCCACCGTGCGACGACTGCTGGAGGAGAGCCACGGCAACTGGGAGCAATGCTGCTACTGGCTGCTGGCACACTATTTCGGCGGTAAGGCAAACTGCTTCCCCTTCGAACTGCTGGTCAAATCGACCGACCCAACCCTGCTGTCACGGTGGCGCGACCGTCCGCAACGTATCGAAGCCCTGCTGATGGGACAGGCGGGATTGCTGGAAGGCTATTTTGCCGACGACTACCCCCGACAGATGCAGTCGGACTATGAGGCCCTGCGGCAGGGGGCAAGGCTGACCCCTATTGCGGGCCATCTGTGGAAGTTCTTCCGGATGCGTCCGAATGGCTATCCCACCTTGCGCATCAGCCAGTTTGCACAGTTGGTGTGCCAGTCGCACAACCTGTTCAGCCATCTGCTCGAAACGCCTGATGCCAAGGAACTCCAACGTTTCTTTAATGTAACAGCCTCACCCTATTGGGACAACCACTTCCAGTTCGACAAACCCTCGCCGGGCAAGGCCAAGCAGGTGGGGAGCAACTTTGTGGATGTGCTTATTATCAACGCGTGGGTGCCGCTGCTATTCGAATATGGCAACCAGCACGGCATGCAGCAATACAAGGAGCAGGCCGTGGACATCCTGCAACAGCTGTCGCCTGAGGCCAACCATATTGTGCGCCAATGGAGGAGTGCGGGCATCAAGGCCGACAATGCCGCCCAAAGTCAGGCACTCATACAACTATACAATAACTATTGCAGCCAGCACGACTGCCTTCATTGTCAAATAGGATATAAAATCATTACGTTGTGAAACCAATCGAAATAACCAAGGTGCTATCAGGTGCCAATGCCTGTGTATACGACGATAGTAGTGAAGTTGCCACACTTCTCACCGACAGCCGCCGCCATTCCGACTTGGAGCATGCGCTCTTCTTTGCCATCCCCACTAAGCGCAACACCGGCAGCCGCTTTGTGTACGACCTCTACCAGCGTGGCTGTCGCAACTTTGTAGTGCCCATCAATGCGTCGGACGAGCATATGCAGCAGTTCCGCCTCTGCCAACGGGCCAACTTCTGGTTTGTCAAAGATGTAGTGCTGGCACTCCAGCAACTTGCCGCCTGGCATCGCAGCCAGTACCATATACCCGTGGTAGGCATCACGGGCAGCAACGGCAAGACCATTGTCAAGGATTGGATTGTGCAGATGCTGCACGACAGCTGCACGGTGGTCGCCGCCCCCCGCAGCTACAACTCCCAGATTGGGGTGCCGCTGTCGGTGTGGCAGATGTCGGCCGACGACGAGTTTGCCGTCTTCGAGGCTGGCATCTCCGAGGTAGGCGAGATGGACCGCCTGCGCCGTGTTATCAATCCCACCATCGGCATCCTCACCAATATAGGACAGGCTCACGACGAGAACTTCCTCACCCGCAGCCAGAAGATAGCTGAGAAACTGCAGCTATTCATCCATTGTGATGCTATAATCTATTGCACCGACCATCGCGAGGTGCATTCCGCCATACTGGGGCAGGAGTGCTTCCGCAACATCCGCCGCTACACTTGGGGCACCGCCGACGACAATCCCGTCCAATTTCTCGATGCGCAAATTGAGGGTACCAATACCCACATCCGTGTCCGCCACGCGGGCAGTGAGGCCTCGTTCTTCATCCCCTTTACCGACCGTGCCTCGGTAGAGAATGCAATGCACTGCATCACCCTGCTCTGCTATCTCGGCTACGATGACCTTGTCATTGCCGACCGCTGTCGGCGGCTTACCCCAGTCAGCATGCGTCTTGAGATGGACGAGGCACTCAACAACAGCCTCCTGGTCAACGACAGCTACAGCCTTGACCTCAACTCCCTCACCATAGCCCTCGACTATGTCCAGCACGAGCCGCAGCATCCCACCAAGGCTCTCATCATGAGCGACATCCTCCAGTCTGGCATCCCCGAAACAGAACTCTACTCGCAGGCCGCCCAGCTCATCCTGCAGCATGGCATAGGCCATTTCATAGGCATCGGCGAAGCCCTCTGCCGCCATCGCGACCTCTTTGCCTCCATCCCCTCTGCCTTCTATTCCACCACAGAGGAATGCCTGCGCAGTCACCCGTTCGACCAATACTCCAACGCCACCATCCTCCTCAAGGGAGCGCGCTGTTTCCATTTCGAGGACATCGCGCGTGCACTCCAGCGCAAGTCGCACCAGACCGTCATGGAGGTCAATCTGGACAATCTCGTATCGAACCTCAACTACTACCGTTCCCGCATCCGCCCCACCACCAAGCTCATGGCCATGGTGAAGGCGGCCTCCTATGGCGCGGGCACCACCGAGGTCGCCAACATATTGCAGTACCACCACGCCGACTACCTCACCGTAGCCTACTGCGACGAGGGCGTAGAGCTGCGCCGCAACGGCATCTCCCTGCCCATCATGGTCATGAACCCCGAAGAGGAGAGCTTTGCCGACATCATACGCTACCATCTCGAGCCCGACATCTATAGTTTCCGCATCCTCGAGGCCTTCTCGCAGGCCGTGCGTCTGCATGGTGGTGGTGACCGTGTGCCCGTCCACATCGAGTTCGACACAGGCATGCACCGTCTGGGATTCGACGGCAGCGACACCCCCGAGTTGCTGCGTCGTCTCAACGATGCCGACTGCCCGTTGCAGGTGCGCTCCATCTTCTCGCATCTGGCCTGTAGCGAAGACCCCGCCTGCGACGATTTCACCCACCTGCAAATCGACCGCTTCACCCAGTGGAGCGCCTCCCTTCGCAACGCCCTGTCACCCTCACGCCATGGCGATACCCTCTGCCATATCCTCAACTCCTCCGGCATCACCCGCTTCCCCGAGGCACAGATGGACATGGTGCGTCTCGGCATCGGGCTCTACGGCATCTCGCCCGAACCTGATGTGCAGCGTCACCTCAAGCCCGTCAGCCGTCTCAAGACCAAGATATCGCAGCTCAAGGACATCCCCGCTGGCGACTCCGTCGGCTACAACCGCCGCTGGATAGCGCAGCGGCCCTCGCGCATCGCCATCATCTCCATCGGCTATGCCGACGGTCTCAATCGCCATCTGGGTTACGGCAACGGCCGTGTCACCATCAATGGTCTGCAGGCCCCCATCATCGGCAGCATCTGCATGGACATGTGTTTCATCGATGTCACCGATGTCCCCTGTCAGGAAGGCGATGAAGTCACCATCTTTGGCGATGCCGACCTCCTGCAGCAGATAGCCCAGTCCGCCGGCACCATCCCCTACGAGATACTCACCTCCGTCTCCCCCCGCGTCCGTCGCATCTACTATCAGGAATGATAGAGGTTAGGGTAACCGCGTCAGCCAATTCTCAATTTTCAATACTCAATACTCAATTTCAATGGAACGCCACCTTTTTACTCCCCGAATGAAAATGGCCGACGTAGTGTCTGCCAACCACTCGCTGCTGCTGGTCCTGCCGCGTCTGGGCATCCGACTCGGTTTTGGCGAGCAGAGCGTCAAAGAAGTCTGCGACCGCTACCGTCTCGATGTCGACTTTGTGTTGCTCATCTTCAATGTCTACACCTTTGCGGGCTACCTGCCCGACCCCGATACCCTTGCCGCCACTAACCTGCAGCCCCTCGTGCCCTACCTGCAATCGTCCCACCACTATTATCTCAACGAGAGGCTTCCCCACATCAAGCGCCACCTCCTCAACGTTGCCTCCCATGCAGGCGATCGCTACGGTGCCATCCTGCGCCAGTTTTTTGCCGACTACGAGCACGAGGTGCAAGACCATTTCGCCTACGAGGAGCAGTACATCTTCCCCCTGCTTGATGCATCGTCCGCTCAAACCATCAAGCAATCAGGTAAGGATGTCACCCGCGACACGCCGGCAATCAAGCAGTCTTCCCACCTTTCCCACAACCATTCCGACCTCGTCGACCGCCTCTCCGACCTTTCAGGCATCGTGCTCAAATACATCCCCGGCGAATGCCTCACTGAGGAACTCAACGAGTTGGTCTTTGGCATCATGCAGCTCTCGTCCGACCTCGAGAAGCACGCCCTGCTCGAAGAGAAACTGCTCATACCATACATCCGTCAGGCACTGAATATCAATATTGTCATCAACGGAGACGCTCCGCAACACCCCATGCCATGAAGCCCAAGGCCAACCTACTCATAGTCGAACCCTCCGACATCATCCGTGCCGGCATCGAGTCGTTGCTCGACCGCGACCAGTTCGCCCTTCTTGCACCCCTGCGTGACTATCCTGCCGACCTTCCCCAGCGGCTTGCGCGCCTGCAGCCCGACCTCATCCTGCTCAATCCCACCCTCATTCCCTCTCCGACGCGTATGCAGCTCGCCGCCCTCACTCAGGCCCGTCCTTCCATGGCCGTCGTGGCGTTGGTCTATCAATATGTTGCCCCGCAGCTGCTCGATGCCTTCCGCACAGTCCTCGACATTCGCGAGCAGGGCAGCCATGTCTCGCAACTCCTCCATGAGTGTTGCCAGGCCGACAGCGATGCTGCCACCGAAAGCTACGAACTCAGCGATCGTGAAACCGAGGTCCTCCTCCTTGTGGCACAGGGCTGTAGCAGCAAAGAGATTGCCGACCGCCTGCACATCTCCATCCACACCGTCAACACCCACCGCAAAAACATCACCCACAAAACCGGCATCAAATCCGTCGCCGGTCTGGCCGTCTACGCCATGCTCCACAACCTTATTAGTAATTAGTGATTAGTGATTAGACAAATGATTGCGGCAGCCAATTTTCAATTTTCAATTTTCGATTCCCATGTCCACCCCCCAACCGCAAGAACGACTCTGGAACGCCAACTACACTAAGGTGTGGGTGGCCAATTTTATGATTTTCTTCTCCTTCATGCTGCTCACTCCGCTGCTGCCCATCTACCTCAGCGAGTATTTCGGTGCCGACAACGACACCATTGGCACCGTCCTCTTCGGCTATGCCCTGATGGCGTTGGTGGCGCGACTGTTCAGCGGCTACGTCGTCGACAGCTTCCCCCGCAAGATGGTGCTGCTCATCAGTTTCACCATCTTCACCCTCTTTTTTGTGGGCTATGTGGCGGCGGGCTCGCTCATGCTTTTTGCCATCGTGCGCACCACCCACGGCCTGCCCTTCGGCTTTGCCACCGTCGCCAACAGCACCATGGCCATCGACGTGCTACCCTCCTCCCGTCGCACCGAGGGCATAGGGCTCTACGGCCTCAGCAACAACCTCGCCTCAGCCATCAGCCCCACCGTGGCAATATGGATCTACACCACCACCCACAATTTCGACATTATCTTCTGGCTTGCCATGATAGTGGCAACCCTCGGGCTGCTTATCGACACCACCGTCCAATCCAAGTCCCGTCCCCTTGTCAAAGACAAGCAGAAGATATCGCTCGACCGTTTCTTCCTCCTCAAGGGTACGAGCGAGGCCCTCACCATGGTCTGCTTTGCCTTCTCCTACGGTGTCATGTCCACCTATGTGGCCATCTACGGCAAGGAACGGCTCGGCATCGAAGGCGGCTCGGGCACCTTCTTCCTGCTCCTCTCGCTGGGGCTTATCCTTTCGCGACTGCAAGGCAACAAGGCGTTGCGTCAGGGCCGTATCGCCTACAATGCCTCCATCGGGGTCTGTGTGTCGCTTTGCGGCTACCTTCTTTTTGCCGCCCTGCCCAATGCCGTCGGCTACTACGGCGCGGCCCTTGTCATCGGGTTGGGCAACGGACACATGTATCCGGCCTATCAAAACATGTTTGTCAACCTTGCCGAGCACAACCAGCGTGGCACCGCCAACAGTTCCATCCTCGTGGCGTGGGATGTGGGTGTCGGACTCGGCATCCTCCTGGGTGGCATCCTTTCTGAGCATTACGGCTACTCCGCCGCCTTTTGGACGGCATGGGCTGTCAATTTGGCAGGTTTTCTAGGCTTCTGGCTCTACGTCAAAGGCCACTTCCTCCGCAACAAGCTGCGCTAAATACTTAACTCTACCTGTTCCTTCAACCGCACGTATCACAAGTATCTCATTCTACCACCAACCGCTTCGTGGCGATGCCTGCGGGCGTGTGGATGGCCACCACGTATACCCCCTTCGCCAACGTGCTCACTTCGAAGGTGGCCGTCAGCCCCTCGGCCTCCTGCTCCAGCACAGCGTGACCCTGTAGGTCGTACACCACCACGTGGCTCAGCCTGTAGCTCGACAGCACCGTCACCTGCCCCCTCGCCGGATTCGGCATCATCTGCGTGAAACGGCCCAGATTGCCTATCCCCACTGGGTCTGGGTCATCGTGGTGCGCGCCCGTGTACACGTCCAGCCACTCGCTCCATGCGCCATACTCCGTGTCCCACTCGCACATGCCGCGCACCCGCGCCACGTAGTTCGTACGCTCACGCAGCCCCGTCAACGTCACCATCGGCACGTTCGTCGTCTCCGTCAGCACGTCCCAGCCGTTCACCTCCATATACTGCACTTCCCACTGCACGTCGTTGCCCCCGTTCCACGCCAGCGTCAGCGTCGTGTCCGTCGCCTCAATCAGCCGCACGTCGCTCACCGCATCGCACAGCACCGTGTCAAACTCTGGGTCGATGATGGGGAATATTATTCGGGCAAACCGCATCCATCTCGGCTCTCGGACTCGGGCCAACCATGATATTCCGGGGCCTTCTCTCCTCCAAGGATAATGTTTATATTTGAACCATGAAATATTGTTGGTATCCGGCTCGTCTGCAAACGACAGCAGACTCCAATAAAGTGTCCTGTTACGGTCCCAGAAAAGTGTGTAGGGTCCATTTTGCGATGGGCGCACTGCTGTCTTCGTATTATTGTTCGACGTACCTATCACTATGAACGAGTCTACCACCACCTGCGGCTTATCAAATATCACCTCATACAACGCGGCCTTAGGAATAGTGTCATAAACCCGGGGGGCATCCCCGACACAGGACTTGGAAACTCATTACGCTCAGGGAGGACAACGTACCTATGTGGATATTCTATTCTCCACGGCCCTGCCGCCATCCACTGCGGGCCTTTAGCTGTTGCCTTATAGAGTATCAGCGAGTCGGTGAAGCGTCCCGCCAATGTCGTGTCCAACGTATTGAGGACACCAGATATAGGGTATGCCTCCTCTCGTTCCGCGCAGGCCGCAATACCCAAAATCTTTATCGGCCTGCTGGTGTACATCTGACTGCCGGCTCTATAATTGCCCTCGAAATAGTCGCTGGCATAGGTACATTGCTCCGCGGGATTCGGCACCCCGTAAGGCACAAGTCTGTCATAGAGCGATGCCTTCAACGTCGTGTCCTCCATCATCAGGCACCAGTCATAAATATATAGGAAGTACGAGGAATCCATAGTCGGACATGGCAACGTGTCTCCTACCGGCCGTTGAGCCCGCACCTCTCCTATATTGCTAACCTGCAGCACTAACGCTATCAATAAAAGTCTAATGTAATATTTCTTCATAATAAACCCTTTCATGTATTATTCACAATTTATTTCACACGGGAACTCCTGCTCCTCCCTAAAATGACCAATCTATTTTGTTTTATCTTGTCGTAAATTATTAATTCATAGAACAATATTATATAGATATCGCTCTAGTTTGATTTAGGACTGATTTTTTACCAGAAGAGGCACAGCTGGTCTCAAAAAGAGAGCCGAGCAGGTCTCCTCAAAAATTGCTGATGCCACCTGTTGGAGTACGGCTACTGCCTTTCCCGCAAAACCATCCTTT
>JAEEIS010000118.1 GCA_016281475.1 Bacteroidales bacterium | reverse complement strand
GGAAGGGTGAACATCTTCAATACGCAGAACGCTGTCGGACTGATGGCACTGGTGCGCTACACCATTGCCGAGGACTATTTTGTGTCGCTACAGGGCAACTACGGACTAACGGACTGGGGTACCTTTAATTTGGATTGGGAGAAGTATAAGCCGATAGGTGAGGGTGGCTACTATGTGGTGGATTCGGGTCTGAAGCCGTTCTCCATCATGGTGGGGATTGGAAGAGGATTTTAGGGAATTGAAAATTGAGAATTGAGAATTGAGAATTAGCTGCCGCACCTGAATAATTTTCAATTTACAATTATCAATTTTCAATTGGATTGTAACAAATAGGTGCTTTTTTGCTACATACATAGAAATAAAAAATCAACAGAATAGTATATGAAACGTTTATCTCTTTTTCTGGCTGCGGCGATGCTGGCTATCAGCGCGATGGCGCAGCCGTCGATGCCTACGTTCCGCTTCGGCGAGGCGAACAAGGGTTATGACTACATGATGTCGCACAACAGCCACATTATTGCCGAACAGAACGGCGAGCTGCTTATTGCCACGTGGGAGACCCGTGGTATACTGGGCGCCTGCATACCTTGGGGGCTGCAAGTGGTGGCGGTGGACACGAACATGAAAGTGCTGCGGCAGGTGTCGCTGCCCGACACGAGGAGGAGCGAACTGGTGTTTGCCAGCTATGTGGAGGGCAAGGTGTATCTGCTGTATCGTGGCGAATATGTGGCCGAGTATCATCGTGCAGTGATTGAGCCGAAGTCCATGACGTTGGAGCGTTGCGAGAGTGTGTTCGACAGCATGCCGGGGACTTACTATTGGACTGCAAAGTCTGACAACGGGCTGTTTTATGCCATAGCAGATGTGTTTGTCCATCCGGTCTCGAAGGAGGTTGGACACCGTCAGATGCTGTTGGACGAGAAATTGGAGGTGCTGTGGGAGAAACGTTTCGAGACTAACATGATGAGCAACCTGCGTGTGAGCGATGATGGCGAGGTGTATCTGTTCGGCTCGCGCTACGATAAGACGAGTCATGAGACCATCGTGGTGGCACATGTGTTGGATGTGGACGACGAGAAGAGCGTGGAAGGCCGCGTGGCGGTAGGGGAGATGTTCCGGCTGACGCTGCTAAATATTGTTGGCGGCAAGGCTGTGGCGGCGGGCTTTATCCGCACACCCGAGTCGCCAAAGAAGAAGGACTGCTTTGACCAGATGGTGGGCATTGCCCTCGACATCCGCACGGGCGACGTGAAGGCGACGACGGCGCGGTTCTCCAGCGACGAGTTGAACGTGTTTGGCAACAAGAGCACTAAGAAGGAGAATAAGGTGGGTATGGTGGACGCGCTGGTAATGGCGAACAGCATTGGGACTAATTATGGCGGTGTGTTGCTGCTGCAACGTTGTTGGAAAATAACTACCCACTCGACCAAGGCACCCGACGTGCACGACTACTACACAATGGGGTCGCTGGCATTGGCGGTGGACACCACAGGCACGATACTTTGGCGCAAGCCTTTCCGCACGGTAGATGGCGAGCGGACAGGTCAGTCGGCGGACATACCCTGCTATGGCGATGCACCTATGATGGCGGAAGGCGACAATGTGTATGTGATGCTGCCCGAGCCGTCGAAGACACCGGCGACCTACGACATTGCTGCGGCAGGGTCGAAGATTATGTTGGGCAACCGCGCCCATGCCTACGTGGTTTACGGCATCGACCGTAAGGGGACGGTGGTAAAGCAGATACCTGTGCCGAAAGACAAGGGGTCGCTGATGGACAACTTTGTGCGTCAGGCACCGGGCAAGTATGTCGGCATATATTCATTCCATAAAAAATCAGCCCTCGTTAAAGTGAAAATTGAAAAGTGAAAAATGAAATCTCGCGGGAGCGACATAAGCAATAGTTTCAATTTTCAATTTTCATCTTTCAATTCGAAAAGATATGAAACGCCTTTTATTTTTTAGTTTTTACTTTCTAGTTTCGTTTGCAACAACGGTGGGCTTTGCCCAACAGCGTTACGACTTGAATAATTATACTGGCATCAAGTCGGAAGGACTAATTCCAGCCGACTTGCGCAAGGGACTCGGCGAGCTGTATAGCGAAGACAAGCAGCGGGTGCGCGACTACAACGACGGAAAGCTTGCCAACCGCGACCGCGTGTTGGAGGCGTCGTACCATATCAACCGCCTGATGAGCAATGGCCGCATCCTCTATGGCGACCCCATCACCCGCATGGTGGAACGCATTGCCGACACACTGCTGAAAGACTATCCCGAGCTGCGTGGCGAGTTGCGTTTCTACACGGTCAAGAGTTCGTCGGTGAATGCCTTCGCCACTGGGCAGGGCATGATATTTGTTACCACGGGACTGGTGGCGCAGGTGGAGAACGAGTCGCAGCTGGCCTACATCATCAGCCACGAGATAGTGCACTACTACCGCAAGCACAACATGGAGGTGCTCACCCGCCGCATCAAGACCAGCGATGACGAGGCGGAACAGATGGCAAACTTTCTGATGTACCACAACCGTTCGCGCGAGATGGAAAATGAGGCCGACAGCCTGGGACTGCGCCTGTTCTACATAGGCAGTGCCTACGACAAGCGGGTGACTGACGGCGTTTTCGACGTGCTACAATATGCCCTGCTGCCGTTCGACGAGGTGCCATTCGACACCACCTATTTCAATACGCCATATTACCACCTGCCGAGCCATTATTTCCTGAAAGATGTGGCCGCCATCCAGTCGCGCGACGACTATCCCGACAGCCTCAGTACGCACCCCAATATCAAGAAACGCCGTGCCCGCACGGGCGATATACTCTCGCACTACCAAGGGGGCAAGCCCTACGTGGTCACCACGCCTGAGGAATTTGCCGAGCTGCGCACGTTGGCGCGCTTCGAGTGCATCCGTCAGAACCTTATCTATGCCCACTACACGCGGGCGTTCTACGACTGCTATGTGCTGGAACGTCAATATCCCGACAATGCCTTCTTGGCACGATCCAAGGCGCAGGCGCTCTACGGCATAGCCATGTACAAGACCTACTACAACACCAACTCCATCGTGGGCGACTATAAGCGTTACGAAGGCGAGATACAGCAGCTATACTACCTTTTCCGCAAGCTGACGGCCCAGGAGGCCTCGCTGTTGGCTGTGCGCGAGGTGTGGAAGACCATGCAGACACACCCCGGCGACCCACAGCTGGAGGCTATGGGTAGAGACCTGCTGGTGGCACTGCGCGACAAGCACAGCCTCTCGCGAGGCTCTTTTGCTACGAAATATGACACCGTGCCCACTTCGGCCACAGAGGAGAATCAGGAATCGGCTGTGACCAATCAGAAGTATGCCCGCATCCGTCAGAAACAGCAGCAGAACCATATCGCCGACCAGTCGCGCTATGCCTTCACCGACTTTATGATGCAGAATGGCAATTTCCGCAGTTTTATGGACGGCAGTCTGGATGCGCCTGTCGCCGCCGACACTGCCGACCACCGCTCGAAGGCCACGTACCTCTATGCTCCGCAGTATATCGTTATTGAGAACACCAAGGATGCCAACGTCAAGTATCGCAAGAGCGACCGCATGGAGCAGGCCCTCGTGGGCAAGGTTCGCGAGGCTGCCACGGCTGCCAAAATGCCCGTGGTCGACTTCTCCGACCCCGCCATGCGCAGCCATACTGATGCCGAGTTCTACAACGATTTCGTGACTATCAATGAGTGGACTAACGAGTTCTGGCAGAGCAAGGGCAATGTGCCGCTGAGCCTTTCGACCCAACCCTTGATGAACGACCTCAACCGTCGCTACGATGCCGACAAGCTGAGTCTGAATATGGCCGTGAATGGCGAGTACAACCGTTTCGGGTCGCTCTATTTGGTTGTGATGGGTGCCATTGCTGCGCCGTCACTCCCCGTCTTTGCATACGACTATTTCGCCAACAGAGAGACTACCGTTACGCGCAACCTGCTGATAGATACCCGTAAGGGTCGCATTATGTCCGACCAGACCAAGGATCATTACTTCACCGACAGCCGCGACTTAGTTACAAACGACATTTATACTACCTATCACAGTGCGTTCAGCAACAGCACACCGGGCTTCCTTGGTCGCCGGATGGCAGTGAGTGCGCAGTTGGGCATGGACTTTCCCATCCTCAACTGGATTTTTGAGCGATTTACCGAGCCGAAGGTCGACCTGCGTCCCGGCATTGCGTTGGAATGGGTGACCGCCCCACGACAGTCGCTGGCGCTGGCGGTGGACTACAACAAGACGCAATTCTATCTTATCGACGGCTATGTGATGCGCGAAGGAGGCAGGAACTATAACGGCAACCACTACGACACGCGCATACTCACAGCCTCGCTCTCCTACCGCTGGTATACTGAGAACATGGCCGCTCCGCTAGGACCGTACATTGGAGCTGGTGTGTACGGAAGCCGCCTAAACATGGTGCCACTGACTGAGACATTGGTGCGTAATTGGCTCGAAGACTCAGTCTACTACCGTTTCGGCCTACAGGTGGAAACGGGTCGCAACTACATGATTGCAAACAAGGTACTTCTCAATATCGGTGTGCGGTATTCGTTCACCATTGCCAATCCGTTCAGCTACGAAGACTGGGATAATATAATCCCAACTGAGCAGGATCGCATACGTAATGCTCAGACCAATGCCCTGCGCCAACTGAATGCCAACCAATGGATGGCACAGCTGGTGGTGTTGAACATCGGGGTGGGATTAATGCCTTTTTGAGTAATTAACAAGTTAACACGTTTACCCTCTCATGATTAAGATTCACGGTGCGCGAGTAAACAATCTGAAGAACATCAATGTTGACATCCCAGAGGGAAAGCTGGTGGTCATCACGGGGCTTAGCGGTTCGGGCAAGTCAAGTCTGGCGTTCGACACCCTCTATGCCGAAGGCCAGCGACGCTATGTGGAGAGCCTTTCGAGCTACGCCCGCCAGTTCCTTGGACGTATGGCAAAGCCCGAGGTGGATTTGATTGAGAATATTGCTCCCGCCGTTGCCATTGAGCAGAAAGTCAACACCAGCAACCCCCGCTCCACGGTAGGCACTTCCACTGAGCTGTACGAATACCTGAAGTTGATGTATGCTCGCATCGGGCGCACCTTCTCGCCCATCTCGGGCGTGGAAGTCAAGCGTCATTCGGTCAGCGACGTGGTCGACCACATCTACGGCTACCCTGCCGACACACGCGTCATGATATTTGCCCCGCTCACCTATAGTGCCGAGCATCCGTTGCGTTCGCAGTTGGAAATGCTGCATCAGGAAGGCTTCATGCGCATCTCTGTCAAGGGGACGATAATCCGCATCGAAGACTATCTTACCACACCCACCGAGGAAGGGGAGACCATGCTGCTGGTGGACCGCATACAGGTCAAGCAGGGCGACGACGACCAGCCTGCGCGGGTGGCGGAGTCGGTGCAGACCGCCTTCTTCGAAGGGCGCGGCACCTGCTGCGTCCATGCCGAGACTGCCGACGGCACGCAATGCGCCACCTTCTCCAACCGTTTTGAGGCCGACGGCATCACTTTTGAGAAACCCAATCCCAACTTTTTCAGCTTCAATAACCCATACGGTGCCTGCCCCACCTGTCAGGGCTACGGCAGCGTCATCGGCATTGATGAGGATATGGTGGTGCCCAACAAGTCTCTCTCCGTCTACGAGGATGCCATTGTCTGTTGGCGGGGTGAAAAGATGTCGGAGTGGAAGACCCATTTTATCCGATTGTCGCCTAAGCTCGACTTTCCCATTCACAAGCCCTACTGCGAGCTCTCCGACCGCGAGCGTGACGTCCTATGGCACGGTAGCGGACAATGGGAAGGCATCGACGGCTTCTTCAAATGGGTGGAGGAGCAGGCCTACAAGATACAATATCGCGTGATGATGTCGCGCTATCGCGGCAAGACCGTTTGTCCCGACTGCCGTGGCAGCCGCCTGCGCAAAGATGCCTCATACGTCAAGATCTGTGGACGTTCCATCACCGAACTGCTGGCCATGCCGGTGTCCGACTTCGCTTTGTGGCTGAAGGAGATACAGGCAGAGGGTGAAGAGGGTGGCTCTACCCTCACCGACCATGAGCGTCAGGTGGTGCGACGACTGCTCATCGAACTCGAACACCGAGTCAAATACCTACTCGACGTGGGTCTTGGCTACCTGTCGCTCAGCCGTCTCAGCAACACCCTCAGCGGTGGCGAGTCGCAGCGCATCAACCTTGCCACCTCGTTGGGTAGTTCGCTGGTAGGCAGCATGTATATCCTTGACGAGCCCTCCATAGGCCTGCATTCGCGCGATACCGACCGCCTTATCAATGTCCTAAAGCAGTTGCGCGACCTTGGCAACACTGTCATCGTAGTGGAACACGACGAAGACATCATGCGCGCAGCCGACTATATCATCGACATCGGTCCCGGTGCCGGTCGGTTGGGTGGCGAAGTGGTCTTTGCCGGCACACCCGAACAGCTGTTCAAAAAGGCTCCAAAACAGTCGTTGACAGCGCAATATCTGACTGGCAACATGTCCATACCGGTGCCGTCGTCGCGTCGGCCTTGGCGCGATTGCGTCTCCATTCGCGGTGCCTTCTGCAACAACCTCAAACATGTCGATGTCGATTTCCCCCTTGGCGTGCTCACCGTGGTGACAGGTGTCAGCGGCTCGGGCAAGACTTCGCTGGTCAAGCAGGTGCTTTACGACGTATTGATAAAGCGTTTCGAAGGTGCCACCGACTATGTGGGCAAATGCGCCGGCATCTCGGGCGACGTTGGCCGCATCAGCAGTATTGAGCTTGTCGACCAAGACCCCATCGGCCGCTCCACCCGCAGCAATCCCGCCACCTACATGAAAGCCTACGACGAGATACGCCAGCTCTATGCTTCCCAGCCGTTGGCAAAGGCACGAGGCTACAAGCCCGGCTACTTCTCCTTCAACACCGAAGGCGGTCGTTGCGAGGTGTGCGAAGGCGAAGGCTACGTCACTGTCGGCATGCAGTTTATGGCCGACGTGCACCTTGTGTGCGAAGAGTGTCATGGCACTCGTTTCAAGGAGGAAACGCTCGAAGTGCTATACAATGGCAAGAACGTCTCCGAGGTGCTCGACATGACCGTCGACCAGGCCATTGAGTTCTTCGAAGGGCAAACCGCCATCCTCGACCGTCTCCAGCCCTTGCAGGACGTAGGATTGGGCTATCTCAAGCTCGGACAGTCTTCTAGCTCGCTCAGCGGGGGCGAGGCGCAGCGTGTCAAGCTCGCCTCCTACCTTATCAAAGGCTCCGCCGACCGTTCCAAGCTCTTCATCTTCGACGAACCCTCCACCGGTCTGCACTTCCACGACATACAGAAACTCATCCGTTCGTTTGACAGTCTCATCTCGCGTGGCCACACCATCATCGTCATCGAGCACCATCACGACATCATCAAGGTGGCCGACTGGGTCATCGACATGGGTCCTGAAGGCGGTCGCGACGGCGGCAACCTCGTCTTTGCCGGCACACCCGAACAGCTGGCCCAGCACCCCACCTCCTACACTGCCAAATTTCTTCGTGACAAACTCAAATAATGTTTAAGATTAGAGGTTAGGGGTTGTAGGGGCAGACACCGGTGTCTGCCCCTACTGAGAGAAGCTGCCGCACCCAGATAATTATTAATTCTTAATCTTAATTCTTAATTTTCAATTCTCATCATGGACAATATCACCCTTATCAAAAAACTTCGTCGTTCCGCCAACGTGGGCCTCTACGGTTCCATTGCAGTCATCCTTCTTGCGGTCATTTTCCATTTCACTCCCTATCACATCACCTACCAGTCGCCGCAGGTGGCACGCTGGATGCTTCTGGCGGGAACCATCTTGGCCGTTCTGGCCGTGGTAATGATGCTGCTCACCGTCCGCAAGACCACTCCCGCGCTTCGACAGCTCGATAATTTCGACGACAAAATCCGTGGCTATCAGTCCTATATCTCTAATCTATACACCTGCACCCTCACCATCGTCGTCATCGAGTGCATCCTCATCATCCTCATGTCCGACACCGCCCTGCTCATGGTCACCATCCTCATGGTGCTAGTCCTTTTCATCTGTTATCCCAACATGTATAAGATGAAAAACGACCTCGGCCTCACCGATGACCAGATGCGCTCACTCTTTGGCGAAGCCTATATCGCCGATGCCAAGGCCGCCTACGACCAACCCGATGCCGACCTCCCTCTTGCCGATGCCCAGTTGGAGCAACAGCAGGAGTCCGATGCCACACAAGAATCATAGTCTCCCCATGACAACAACCATTGCAGCCATCTCAACCCCATTTGGCATAGGAGGCATCGCCGTCATCCGCCTTTCGGGACCCGAAGCGTTCTCTATCGCCTCGAGCCACCTTACCCTCCCTAAACCCGAGGGCAGCCGACCTGCCACAGCCTTCACACAATTCAAGGTCAATGGCGCGTTGCTCGACGAGGTGGTGGCTACAGCCTTCTCCGTACCCCATTCTTACACGGGCGACGACACCGTCGAAATCTCCTGTCATGGCTCGCTCTACGTCCAGCAGACCATCCTCCAAGCCTTCCTCGACAGCGGCGCACGTCTGGCCGAGCCGGGCGAATTCACCCGCCGGGCGTTCCTCAACGGCAAACTTGACCTCTCTCAGGCCGAGGCAGTGGCAGACCTTATCGATTCGACCAATGCCGCTTCCCATAGTCTGGCCGTCAGCCAGCTGAGGGGTGGATATGCCAAAGAGCTGGAGCAACTGCGCCAGCAACTGGTAGACCTCACCGCACTCCTCGAGTTGGAACTCGACTTCAGCGACGAGGACGTGGAGTTTGCCGACCGCAAACGCCTTATGTCGCTGGCCTCTCAGATTTACACTCGAGTCGTTGCCTTGCGTCAGTCGTTCCACATGGGCAACGCCCTCAAACGTGGCATACCCGTGGCCATCATCGGCCGCCCCAACGCGGGCAAATCCTCCCTCCTCAATGCCCTGCTGCACGACAACCGTGCCATTGTCAGCGACATTCCTGGCACCACACGCGACACCATCGAAGAGACTTTTGTAATTGAAGGCACAGCCTTCCGCATCATCGACACTGCAGGTCTGCGCCACAGCGACGACCCCATTGAACACCTCGGCATTCAGCGCACCATCGAAACCGTAGTACAGGCCGACATCGTCCTTTACGTCCACGATGCCACACAGCCATTCGTCCAAGTCCTCGACGACCTACAGCAGCTGCAGGACATCCGTCCTTTCAACGATAAGCACCTCTTCATTGTCAACAATAAGATAGACCTTGTCCCGGAGGCCCCGACTGCCCCCTATCGCACATTTCCCCTCTCTGCCAAAGAGGGTACAGGTCTCGAAGCCCTCACGGCAGCTTTGGCCAAGGCCGTGCAAACCGACCTCGCACAGGCTCCCGACGTGATGCTCACCAACGCCCGACACTACGAAGCTCTTGGACATATAGAACAGGCCCTGCTGCTTGTGGGTAAGGGCTTGGGGGACCATATCCCCGCCGACCTTATAGTCATTGACCTCCGCGACGCCCTCCACCATCTCGGCACCATCACTGGACAAGTCACCACCGACGAAGTCCTCGGCTCCATTTTCTCCCGCTTCTGCGTGGGCAAATAAAACTTTATAGGTCAAACTTTTTTTGTATCTTTGCCTTTTAAACAAAAATACACGTTTATGCTGCAACTGCAATATATCAAGGAACATACAGAGGAAATAATCGAACGCCTCAAGATTAAGAACGTCGAAAATGTCGAAGAGCGTATAGCCGAAATCATCCGTCTCGATGCCGACCGTCGCGCCCTTCAGCAGAAAGCCGATGCCGTCAAGGCCGAGCAGAACACCATCGCCAAGCAGATAGGCATCCTCTTCAAGCAGGGCAACCGCGACGAGGCCGAAACCCTCAAGGCCCGTACCGCCGACCTTAAGGCTCAGGAGAAGGAACTCACAGAGCAGCAGGCCGCCGTCGACAGCGACCTCAACGCCAAGCTCATCTCCCTACCTAACGCACCCCACATCACCGTGCCGCGTGGCAAGAGCGAGGCCGACAACGTGGTCGTGGCCGAGTTTGGCACCAAGCCCAACCTGCCCGAAGGCGCACTGCCCCACTGGGACCTCTGCGCTAAGTACGACATTGTCGACTTCGAGCTCGGCAACAAAATCACCGGTGCCGGATTCCCTGTCTACAAAGGTAAGGGAGCGCGCCTGCAGCGTGCCCTCATCGACTTCTTCCTCGACGAGGCCACCAAGGCGGGCTATGTGGAAATCATGCCCCCCCTCATGGTCAACGAAGCTTCAGGCCTCGGCACTGGCCAGTTGCCCGACAAGGAGGGTCAGATGTATGCCATTCCGCTCGACGGCTTCTATATGATACCCACAGCCGAAGTCCCCATCACCAACATCTACCGCAACGTCATCCTCACCCCCGACCAGTTCCCCATCCGCCATGCGGGCTATAGCGAGTGCTTCCGTCGCGAGGCGGGCAGCTACGGTAAGGATGTGCGCGGTCTCAACCGCCTGCACGAATTCAGCAAGGTCGAAATCGTTGTTATCGAGCACCCCGACCGCTCCTACGACACCCTCGAGGAGATGAAACGCCACGTCGGTGGCCTCCTCGACAAACTAGGCCTGCCCTACCATATCCTCAAGCTCTGCGGCGGCGACATCAGCTTCACCTCCGCCATGACCTTCGACTTCGAGGTATGGAGCGCAGCGCAGCAGCGTTGGCTCGAAGTCTCGTCTGTCTCCAACTTCGAGACCTTCCAGGCCAACCGCATGAAGCTCCGTTTCAAGGACACCGACGGCAAGACCAAGCTCGCCCACACCCTCAACGGCAGCGCCCTGGCCCTCCCGCGCATCGTGGCAGCCCTCCTCGAGAACAACCAGACCCCCGACGGCATCGTCATGCCCGAGTGCCTGCGTCCCTATCTGCGATTCGACAAAATCGATTAAATTAAAAATTAAGAATTAAGAATTAAAAATATTCCAGACGTGGTAGCCATTTTTTTAATTTTTAATTTTTAATTTGATGAATCGCCTTTTAGTTTTTAGTTTTTATCTTTTACTGCTATCTGCGGCGTGGGGTCAGCGCACGGTGACGCCCATCTCGGGCACCGTGACGGACAAGAACACCGGCGAGCCGCTGGCCTTTGTGCAGATTGCCATAGCGGGTTCGAGAAATGGAACGGTGTCGGACATCAACGGGCGGTTCGACCTCAGCGTCACCGCCGTCGACACCCTGTTGCGTTTCAAGATGGTCGGCTACCGTACCCAGACGGTGAAGCTCAAGCCCCACTCTTCCCGACGGATTAAGGTAATCATGGTGCCGGAAGTCACCACCCTGCAGACCGTCAACGTCACCGCCAAGAAGGGCAAGCGCCAACGTTACCGTCGCCGCAACAACCCTGCCGTCGACCTGGTGCGCAACGTCATCGACCACAAAGTCGAAAACAGCGTCACGGCGAACGAGATGTTCAGCCGCCGCGTCTTCGAGAAGCTCAACATGTGCCTCGACCAGTTCCATCCCGACTTCGAGACGCACGCCTTCTGGAAGCACTTCCCATTCATTGAGAAATATATCGATCAGGCGGAGTTCGACAATGCCGAAATCCTGCACTTCTCCATTCACGAGCGCATGAGCACGCAGAACTACGCCGACGGTCGCCTGCGCACCCTCGTCACCGCCACCCGGTCGGACGGGGTGGACGTGAACCTCTCGCAAGAGGGCCTCGACGACGACTTGGACGCGCTTTTCCCCACCGTCAACATCTTCTCCAACGAGATTGCGCTGATGTCAGTGCGTTTCGTCAGCCCGCTCTCTTCCATCCTTGCCACCACTTTCTACCAGTACTACATCACCGACACGGTGGAGCTCGACGGCCAACGCTGCATAGAGCTCACCTTCGTGCCTGCCAGCAAGGGCAACTTCGGCTTTGTGGGCACGATGTATGTGGTGGACGACGGCAGCTATGCCGTCAAACGCTACGCCATGCGTGTGCCCGAGGCGGTGGATCTGAACTTTGTGCGCGACCTGAACGTGGTGCAGACCTTCGAGCGCGACAGCGCGGGACGCTACCTGCCCACCCGCACCGACACCTATGGCCGCTTCTATGTGGGCAAACGCCTGCGGCAGGTCTACGCCCACCAGATGCACCTCTTCTACGACTACTCGTTCGACACACTCATCCCGCAGCCCGACAGCCTCTTCACACCCCTAGCCACCTCGGCCACCCTGCCCTACGCCCACAAGGTGCTGCGCCGCGAGTGGAACGCCCGCAGGCCCGTGGAGCTCACGCTGGCCGAAACCTTCCTCGACAGCCTGCGCTACGAGTTGATGCGCATCCCTTCGGTGCGCTACACCATCAAGACCGTCGAGGCCCTCTTCACGGGCTACATCCCCACGCATTCCACGCGCGATTCCAGCCGGTTCGACTTCGGTCCGCTATACAACTTTGTCAGCCACAACGGCATCGAGGGGCTCCGCCTCCGTGTGGGCGGCATGTCCACCGCCCGCCTCAATAGGCGCAACTTTGTCGACGGCTACGTGGCCTACGGCATCAGGGACCGCCAGCCCAAATTCAGCCTCAACCTTATCCACACCTTCGCACCCAAGCGTCGTTTCCCCAAGGAGAACCCGCTGGGCTACATCAGCCTGCATGCGGGCTACGACATCGAGTCGCCGGGCCTGTCGTTCGACCAGTTCGACCGCGACAACATACTGCGGTGGGACGACAACGAGGTGCCGGCACAGTATGTCGCCGACCTCCAGCTGCGTCTGCGCCGCCAGTGGCCCAACTTCATCGGCATCGACACCTGGGTGGGCGCGCAGCACATCCGTCCCACGGGCATGCTCAACTACTACCGCATCACCCCCGACGGCACCGAGCGGGTCAATAGCATCCTCTACGCCCAGTGGGAGACGAGCCTGAACTTCTCACCCAACTCGCTGATACGGAGCGGCCGCTCGGGCGAGAGCTCGCTGCTCAACCTCTCGAGCAACGCCACCTCCTTCACCCTCAGCCACGAGATGGGACTGCTCGACGGCTTCTACTACAACCGCTCCTCGTTCAGCATCTTCAGCCGCTACTGGTTTGCTGCCCTCGGCTATCTCGACCTCCGCGCGCGAGGCGGCATAGTGTGGAACCAGGTGCCCATGCCCAAACTCTTTGTCCCCAACGGCAACAGCAGCTACATGATGTCTGAAAATGCCTTCAACACCATGCGCCCCATGGAGTTTATCACGGACCGCTACGTGTCGCTCTTTGCCACCTACCACATGAAGGGGCTCATCCTCAACCATCTCCCCCTCATCAAGAACCTCCGACTGCGCGAGGTGCTGGGCTTCAACATACTCTATGGCGGCATGTCGGCAATGAACATCCCCGACCCTCAAAATCTTGGTCTCTACCTGCTGCCCGCAGGAGCCAGCTTCCTCACGGACACGCCCTACATGGAATACAGCGTCGGCATTGAGAACATCCTGAAACTCATCCGCATCGACTATATCCGCAGGCTCACCTACCTCGACGATGCCGTCTCGCCCCACGCCATCAAGGTCAGCCTGCAATTTACGATGTGACCGAATTGCTCTTCTTCTCCCCAAGACTAATACCGCCTTTTTCCCCTTCGTCCCCCCTAGTGGCTCCCACCAACTCCCGCATTTCATTAAATAGTTAGTTGGTCGATATTTGCTCTCAGGGCTATTAACAGTCGTGCAATCGGTAGAAATCGGTACAATGCAGTAGGAAGCCGTAAGAATCGGTAAGATGCGGTAGGGGGGACGTTTTTTGTGTGTATCTTTGCCGCGCGAGGAGGGTTTGGCGGGCGGAATGAGGGCGGTGGGCGAGAAAAAACCATGCCGCTCGCAGCTGACAGCCTCCTCGCGGTGGGCTGCCACAAGGACGAAGATGCCCCCAAAACCAAGGTGAGCCGAATCTACAGGACCTCCCATATCAAGATGGAAATGTACAGTGCTGCCACCGGCACGTGGATCACGTTGCTGGATTCGGACCATGAGCGTGCGCTCTACTATTAGTTCTACTGGAGCGGCGACCGCCTCGACAGTCTGAGAAATGGCCCCTCGAACGAGCTCGGCTCCAACATTACCGTCTTTGCCGACGTAATGGACAAAATTAGTGGTCGAACCGACGAGAAAGCGTGATTTTATCGTTACTTTGACAAAGTCAAAGGTCATGAACAAAAAGATTGATGCACTACTCTCACAACTATACCTGGGCCGGCGACAACGTGTCCTCCACCGTCCGCTATATCACCGACAACAATACTGGGGAATGTGACACCATCGGTTACTCCTACGAGTATACCGCCATCGACAACCCCTTCAACGGCTTCCCCTTCTGGCAAGCCCCCCCTCCAAGGCATAATCTGGGGTTTTGAAGGCATCGACGGCCTGTGCAAGACATGCCCTTGCACATTGTCGAGGACGCGGGCGACAGTACATTTGAGTATACTACCGTCTCGGGCCGCGTGTCCACCGTCACCATCAATCAGACCGCCCAAAGTGGCACCGACCTCGTGGCACTGCGCGTCACAACCAAGTATTACTACGAAATCGAATACGCCAACTAGCCTATGCGCCTCACTATCCGTCCTCCACGTGTCAGCGTTCCCAGCAAGGGGGCTTTTTTGGAAACAGGTGGGCATGATGGTGATTGGTACCACCATCTCGCTCATGCTCACCGTCACTGTGGCAGCCATTCTTGATGCCAGGCACCGTGCTGGCGACCGCCACCTGACGACCATGATGGTGGTGGGTGTCATCAGGGATTTTGAAGATGGGCTGCAAAGCATTTCCATGCTCGACATCAACGCCCGCATCGACAGCCTCGCCTCCTCGCCGGACATATCCATGAGTAGGAGGAAGGGGAATAAGGCCTGCCCTTGCGGGCCTGCCCCCAGCTACCCCTAGACGGAAATAAAAAAAAAGGGGGACTGTTTGTGATAAGCAAAAGTACTAGAGGACTTGCATCCGTTGTGCCGCCATTTGCTAATCTTTGTTGGCGAATTGTTTTAGCGCAGGTTCGGTTAGGCGTTGCACCGTCCATTCGTCCATCGGGATGGCACCTATGGAGCGATACACTTTCAGGGCGGGTTTGTTCCAGTCGAGACAGATCCATTCCATGCGGCCGCAGTTGCGTTCCACGGCTAGTGTGGCGAGGTGTTTGAGCAGGGCTTTGCCATAGCCTTTGCCTCGTTTTTCGGGCAGGATGAATAGGTCTTCGAGATACAGACCCTTTCTGCCCACAAATGTTGAGAAGTTGTGGAAGAACAGGGCGAAGCCGATGACTACGCCGTCTTCCTCGGCAAACACCACTTCGGCGGAATGCTCCACAAACAGCGAGTGGTAGATGGTGGCTTCGTCGGCAACGACCTCGTTGGCGCATTTTTCGTAGTCGGCCAGTTTCTTGATGAAGTCGAGCACAAGACCGGCCTCATCGGGCTTTGCGGGACGGATGTTGAATTGGGGTTCCATAGTTATTGTCGTGTTTTGTTTTTTTACTCATCGAGATAGGCGTTCAGGAATTTCTCGGCAAGGCTGCCGGGACGGATGTTCCGCCTTGCATCGTCGGGCGAGAACCACTGGTAGGAGTCTATCTCCCCGTTGGGCGAGAGTTCGCTGGCATCTGGCACAAAGGCAGTGAAGTTGCACATCAGCGTGTTCGACGGCTCGAAGAAACTGGTGCGGTTGAACTTGATGCGTCTGACGGTCATGCCAGTCTCTTCCTTTATTTCGCGGACGACGGCGTGTTCCACCTGCTCGCCTCGGTTGACATAGCCAGCCACGAGGATGAAATGGGGCCTGCCATATTGCTTGATTAGCAGTATCTCGCCAGTCTGCTCGTTGATGACAATCATGCTTACCGCCACGTTGTACATGGGGAAACGGTATTGCCCGCAGTTGGGGCAGTAGGGCACGATGCCTTCTCCGTCCAGCTCTTTTTCGATGAGTTCAGCTCCGCACTCGAAGCAATGTTTCTGTATCATAGCCTTTTGATTGATGCGACCAATTGGTCGCTGATGTTGTTGCCTAGCTGACTGCAGACATCCTGACTCCAGCGTTGCGCCATCGCGATGCGCGAGGCTTGGTCGGGCGAGCCTTGTAATATGGCATAGATGTAGCCGGCGTTGAAATTGTCTCCTGCCCCGACGGTGCTGACCGTCTCAATCGCCTCCACGGGATAGGTCTCGCAGCCTTCGGGGGTATAGACGCGTATCGGACGCGCTCCGTCGGTCAGTATCAAGGTGCTGCAATGGCGGCGCACCTGTTCGTAGATGGCATCTCCGTCATGCAGGCCGTACATGTATTCAAAATCTTCCGTCGACCCGCGCACTACGTCGGCCAGACTCATGTTCTCTTCGATATTGGACATCACGTCGGGTAGGTCGGCAATATGGTTTTTGCGGAAGTTGACATCGTAATAGATCCATGCGCCGGCCTTGCGGGCATCGTGCAGCAGACCGCCCACGACGGGACGGATGGCAGGACTGATGGCGAAGAATGAGCCGAAGAGCACCACGTCGTCGCTGTGGAAGTGGGGTAGGGGGCCGTCCAACGATACGGAGGCGTGGTCCTTGTAGAAGGTGTATTGGGCGTCGTTGTTCTCGTCAAGAAAGGCCAGTGAGACATGGGATTTGATATGCTGGTGGCGGCATACAAATTCTGTCGATACGCCATTCTCACCCAGAAAGCGACAGATGATGTCGCCAATGTGGTCGCCACCCACCTCGGTCACTATCGCGCAGGTCACGCCGGCGCGTCCGAGCGACACGATGCTGTTGAATGAGGATCCACCGGGGACGGCTTTCTGCGGCTGGTCGTTCTTGAACAAGATGTCCAACACCGTTTCTCCTATACCTATTACACGTCTCATATTCTGAAATTGTTTTTGTTTAGAAATACCTCCTTACCCTCTTTTTATACTCCAAATATTCCTCGCCGAAAGCCTCTTCCATGAAGGTCTCCTCGTTTCGTATCTGCTGGTGGAACAGGTAGACGACCAGGATTACGGCGGCTGCGTGCCATATGTTTGGATAGGCGACGAGAATGCCTATGTACATCAGGTCGAAGCCGACAAATGCGGGGTTGCGGCTGTAGCGGAATATGCCAGATGTTACCAATGCGGTTTCTTTCTTGTCGGGGATGCCGGCACGCCAGCTGTCGCTCATGGTGAGCATCCCCACAATGAATATCAGAACACCAAGGGCGGCTATGGCGATGCCTATCCATTTGACGATGCGTGGCACGTCCATCAGGTTGCACCAGATGCTGGCCAGTTCGACAAATGGAATCAGGAATGTGGACACCTTCAACCACACTTCGATCCTACGCTGTTTGGCGGGTTTGTCGCCTTTGCCCAGCAGCATGGTGGTGATGCCGTGTTTGCGCTGTTGCATTTTCTTGACGGCGTAGGCGGAATAGAAGACCGCCATGATGAATATGATTGAGCATCGTTCCATTTTTTGTGTGAAAGTTGAAAATCAATGATTGTATGATTGCTTGATTGTTTGTTGATATGTTGATATGTTATGCGATTCGCTCAACATATCAACAATAATCACATTCAAGCATTCATAACTCAATCATTTATTTGCACAAAATTAATTACTATAACTTCAAAGGAGTACATTTATTGTGTATCGAGTAAAAAAACAAATTTCGTGCAGAAAAGTGTGCGCGCTATACATTCTTCTGCACGAAATGGGTCGCATCTACAGATTTCTTCTTCATTTTCTGCACCGTGCTGACATAAACACCTTCCGACACTGCAACTAGCCGAATGAGATGTCTCTTTCTCGACGGCTTTATTTAATCGTCTTAGCAACAGTTTGTTTTGTGCATATTTGGAGCATTTTTTTGACATAAAAAAACTCATAAGTTTATTTTGCATCAACTTATGAGTTCCTTTCAGCGGAAAGAGAGGGATTCGAACCCCCGGACCCTCGCAGGTCAACGGTTTTCAAGACCGCCGCATTCGACCGCTCTGCCATCTTTCCTATTGATTGTGTTGTCGTTTGCCGTGTTGGCTCTCGCGACTTTGACGGTGCAAAGATACAAAGAAAAAATTAATTATTAGAAATTAAAAATTAAAATTTTCTCGACGCGGCAGTTATTTTGATTTTTTCTTATTAATTTTTCGTATCTTTGCATTTTGTATATACCGCCTGTTGGCGGGTGTATGTTTAATATTTATTTGATTATGAAGAAGTTCTGGATATGGATGGTGAAGTTGTTCGGCTGGAAGTTCGATATTCCCGACCTCGGGGAGCGGCCCGAACTGCGACACTGTGTGGTGGCGGTGGCTCCGCATACAGCCGTGGCCGACTTTTTTGTGGGCGCGGCGGTGCTGATGGCAGCGGGTGTGAAACCGCGCATCTTTATCAAGAAGGAGTTCTTTAATTTCTTGACCAATCCTATCCTGAAGGGGATGGGGGCAGTGCCGGTGGACCGCGGCAACAGGCACAACAACCTGGTGGAGCGTGCCGCCCAGGTGCTACGGGAGAACGACGATGTGTGTGTGGTGATCACCCCCGAGGGGACGCGTAAGGCGGTGAAAAGGCTGAAACGTGGCTTCTATGAGATTGCCATGCGCGCCGATGTGCCTATCGCGCTGGGATATATGGATTTTAAGGAGAAACGTGCAGGCTACGGCCCTACGATTGTGCCCAGTGGCGATTTCGATGCTGACGTGGCGAAGATGCTCGAATTCTTTGCCCCGATGCACGCCAAGAACCCAGAGGGTTGGTATTGGGGAAATGGAAAATTGAATAATGAAATGTCGTGAATGGTGAATTGTGAATGGTGGTTTGACAATACTTGTGAATGGTGTTTTGACATTATTTTCACAATCCACAAAACAAATAAGCAATCATAAACTCAAGCAATCAAACAATCGATAATATGATCAGAAGAATTTTTGTTGAGAAGAAACCGGAGTTTGCCATCGTGGCGAAGGAACTGAAGAACGAGATGGCTGAGTATCTGGGTATAGATGCAAGTAGTGTGCGTGCCTTGGTGCGCTACGATGTGGAGAATGTCTCGGACGAGACGTTTGAGAAGGCTAAGGTAACAGTGTTCGCTGAGCCTCCGGTGGACGATGTGTATGAGGAGTCGTTCCCCCATGAGGAGACAGACTTTGTGTTCACGGTGGAGTATCTGCCCGGCCAGTTCGACCAGCGTGCAGACAGCGCGGAGCAGTGCGTCTGCCTGCTCAATCCTGCCGAGCATCCGATTATCCGGTCGGCTACCACCTACGTGGTGAGTGGTGACCTCACCGAGGAGCAGCGTGCGGCGTTGGTGAAGCATTGTGTGAACCCCGTGGACAGCCGTGTGGCCGCCGAGGAGAAGCCCGAGACGCTGGCTGAGCATTACGACGAGCCAGAGGATGTGAAGATTTTCGACGGTTTCAAGGATATGGCCGAGGATGAGCTGAAGGCGTTGTACGATTCGCTGGGCCTGGCAATGACGATGGCCGACTTTCAGCACATACAGCGTTATTTCCACGACGAGGAGCATCGTGACCCCAGCATGACCGAAATCCGAGTGCTGGACACCTATTGGAGCGACCACTGCCGCCATACCACTTTCGCCACGGAGCTGACCGACGTGGAGTTTGACGAGGGTTATTACCGTCCTCTGGTGGAGGGTGCCTTCCAGCAGTATCTTGCCGACCACAAGGACCAGTATGCCGGACGCGACGACAAGTATGTCTGCCTGATGGACATCGGCACGCTAGCGGCCAAGCGCATCCGCAAGATGGGCCTGCTGGACGACCAGGAGGTGAGCGACGAGATTAACGCCTGCAGCATCGTGGTACCAGTGAGAATGGATGGCAAGACGGAAGAGTGGCTCGTGAACTTCAAGAACGAGACACACAACCACCCCACCGAGATTGAGCCTTTCGGCGGCGCGGCAACCTGCTTGGGTGGCTGCATACGCGACCCGCTGAGCGGCCGCACCTACGTCTATCAGGCAATGCGTGTGACGGGTGCCGCCGACCCGACCAAGCCCCTCAGCGAGACGCTGCCGGGCAAGCTGCCCCAGCGCAAGATTGTCACCACCGCTGCGCACGGATACAGCAGCTACGGCAACCAGATTGGTTTGGCGACGGGCTTGGTGAACGAGGTGTACCACCCCGACTATGTGGCCAAACGCATGGAGATTGGAGCCGTGATTGCGGCGGCTCCACGCCGACAGGTGAAGCGACTGACCAGCGACCCCGGCGATGTGGTGATTCTGCTGGGCGGCCGCACGGGTCGCGACGGCTGCGGTGGCGCAACGGGTGCCTCCAAAGCCCACAACACCGCCTCGCTGACCACTTGCGGTGCCGAGGTGCAGAAAGGTAACGCCCCAACGGAGAGGAAGATACAGCGACTTTTTCGCCGCGAAGAAGTGTCGTCGCTGATTAAGAAGTGCAACGACTTCGGCGCCGGTGGCGTGAGTGTCGCCATCGGCGAGTTGGCCGACGGCCTGTTGATTAACTTGGACAAGGTTCCTAAGAAATATGCCGGCCTCGACGGCACGGAGCTCGCCATCAGCGAGAGCCAGGAGCGTATGGCCGTAGTGGTCGACCCCAAGGATGTAGACAAGATGCTGCAGTATGCCGACGAGGAGAATCTCGAGGCCGTGGTGGTTGCCACCGTCACTGAGGAGCCGCGCATGGTCATCACTTGGCGTGGCAAGGAGGTGGTGAACCTCAGCCGCCGCTTTATCGACACCAACGGCGCTCATCAGGAGGCTGCCGTCAAGGTGGCATTGCCTGATGAAACTCCGACCAGTCAGGCTACCACGACTGCAGTCAAGGAGCGTTGGTTGCAAAATCTGTCCGACCTCAACGTCTGTTCGCAGAAAGGACTGGTGGAGATGTTCGACAGCACCATCGGCGCTGGCAGTGTGGTGATGCCCTACGGTGGCAAGACGCAGATGACTCCCACTCAGAGCATGATTGGCCAGCTGCCCACGCTGACGGCCAAGTGCGACACGGTGACCATCATGAGCTATGGCTTCGATCCCTATCTGAGCAGTTGGAGCCCCTTCCACGGAGCGGTGTATGCCGTGGTGGATTCAGTGGCGAAGGTGGCTGCCGCTGGTGGCGACGTGTCGCGCGTGCGTCTCACTTTCCAAGAGTATTTCAAGAAGTTGGGCAAGGATCCCTATCGTTGGGGCCAACCCTTCACAGCCTTGCTGGGTGCCTACCACGCCCAGATGGGGTTGAAACTGCCCGCCATCGGCGGCAAGGACTCTATGAGCGGCACGTTCAACGACATCGACGTGCCCCCGACACTGTGCAGCTTTGCCGTGGGCATCAGCGATATGCGTCATGTGGTGACACCCGAATTGAAGCATGCGGGCAATTACCTCTATCTGCTTGAGATTAAACCCGACACAATGCGTATGCCTAACTATCGTATGTTGCTGGCGATGTACAAGGCCTTGCGTCAGGCGGTGAACCGTGGTGCCGTGAAGTCGGCCTACGCTGTGGGCTTTGGTGGCATTGCCGAGGCGGTCAGCAAGATGGCCTTTGGCAACCGACTGGGTGTCCGCTTCGACGGCAAATTTACCCCCGACGAACTATTTGAGAAGAAATACGGTGCCATCGTGGTGGAGGTGGAGAATTGTGGCGAGCTGCCCGCCGTGGCACGCAAGATTGGCCAGGTTACCGACGACGGCGTGTTCGAGGTAGCAGGCGAGCGCATCGCGATGGACGAGATGCTGAAGGCTTGGACCACCCGTCTGGAGGATGTCTTCCCCACCCAGAGCGGCGCGGAAACCAAGCCGTTGGCGAAAACACCGCTGCATGAGACGAAGAAGGTCTATGTCTGCAAGCACCGCGTGGCAAAGCCCAAGGTGTTCATTCCCACATTCCCCGGCACCAACTGCGAATACGACTCGGCGCGGGCTTTCCTGCGTGCGGGTGCCGAAGTGGAGACGTTGGTGTTCCGCAACCAGAACGCCAGCCAGATACGCGAGAGCGTGGAGGCCTTCGCCCATGCCATAGGGGAGAGCCAGATGGTGATGATTCCCGGAGGCTTCTCGGCAGGCGACGAGCCCGAGGGCAGTGCCAAGTTTATCACCAGCGTCTTCCGCAACCCGCAGATAGCCGACGAGGTGATGCGCCTGCTCAACGAGCGCGACGGCCTGATGCTGGGCATTTGCAACGGTTTCCAAGCATTGGTGAAGCTGGGGCTTGTGCCTTACGGCGAGATCTGTCCGCAGAGCGTCGATTCGCCCACGCTCACGTTCAACACCATCGGCCGTCACCAGAGTATGATAGCCCACACCCGGGTGGTCAGCAACCTCTCACCCTGGATGCGCAAGGCCCAGCTGGGCAAGAGCTATGTGGTGCCCATCTCCCACGGCGAGGGTCGTTTCGTGGCTCCGCAGGAGTGGCTCGACTGCCTCTTTGCCAATGGCCAGGTGGCCACGCAGTATGTCGACCTCGACGGCAACCCCACCATGCAGGAGCCTTACAACATGAACGGCTCGTATATGGCCATCGAGGGCATCACCAGCCCCGACGGCCGCGTGCTGGGCAAGATGGCACACAGCGAGCGTCGTCGCGAGGGCACCTACCTCAATATCTATGGCGACCAAGACCAGCTGATATTCGAGAGCGGAGTAGAATACTTTCAGTAACCCTTAAAAACATATCTCTTATGAAAAAGATTTTTTTGATGGCAATGGGACTGCTCGCCGCAACCATGTTGGCGGCGGCTCCCATTCATCCTGACGAGGCCCGTGCGGTGGCGCGTAACGCTTTCGCTATGCACTGCATGGAGCTGGGCATGCCCGCCAAAATGACTGTCCCGACCGACTTGCTCAGCCGGGAGGTGACGCTCCACGGCATCGACAACCTCTATGTGTTCAACATCTATGGAACCGATGGCAAGGGTATGGAAGGCCTGGGCTTTGTCGTTGTCAGTGGCGACGACATTGCGGCCCCCGTGCTCGCTTTCTCCACCGACGAGGTGCTGCCCGAGTCAGGTTTGAAAGAAAAAAATCCCGCCGTCTACAGCCATCTGCAACGCTACGGATTGCAGATAGCCGCAGCCAAGAAGGCAGGCATCGCCTCCACTCCCGCCATACAGCAAAAGTGGGCCGACTTGAAGAGCGGTGAGGCTCTGGCCACGACGCGCGCGCTGATGGCCGCCAAGGGCGACTACCTCGACGACAACATCCCCCGCCTGCTGGGCAACATGCGTTGGGGGCAGAACGAGCCTTATAATGACCACTGCCCTGGTGGCTCGGTCACGGGCTGCGTCGCCACCGCCTTCGGCATGATTATGAACTATTGGGACTATCCCCAGCACGGTTTCGGTATGCATGCCTACAACGGCGCCGACAATCCTGCCGCCTATCCCGATTGGTCCTATGGTGTGCAGTATGCCGACTTCGAGCATACCTACTACGACTGGGAGCACATGGACGATTACGCCGTCATCAACAGCCCCACCGAGGTGAAGGAGGCCATCTCCACGCTTATCTATCAGATTGGTGTGTCGCTCGACATGCGCTATTCCCCTACGGCAAGTGGCTGCTGGTCGTTGCCCGAATATGCCATGTTCGACACCAGCCTCCACCTCTACGACAAAGCCTACACCCTCGGTGCCGACTACCGCATCCCCCGCCATTTCGGCTACAAATACAGCTATGCCGGCATGCGCGACTCCATCGGCAACGACAGCCTCTGGCTCACCATGCTCTACCACAGCCTTGCCGAGGGCAAACCCATCTACTATGCCGGCTGGGCTGCCGCCGACAACGAGGCAGGCCACAGCGGCACCTCCGGCCACGGCTACATCATCGAAGGCTATTTCTCCGATGCCATCGACACCAACTTCTTCTATATCAACTGGGGCTGGAACGGCTCTGCCAACGGCTTCTTCAAGCTCGATGCCATGCGCCCCAGCAACAACGACTTCACCCAGTGGCACGGTGCCATCATCGGTATCGAGCCCGACACCAGCTACCACGGCTACGACTACACCGGCATCCGTCCCCTCGTGGTCGACGGTGCCACGGTCAGCGGCCACAATGGCTATCTCTCTGTGCGCAACGTCCAAGGCCGCCGCATAGCCGTCTACGACGTCACTGGCCGTTTGGTGACAGCCACCATCTCCCACGACTCGGAGTGGCGACTCTCCCTCCGCCCGGGCTTCTATGCCGTCCGCGTCGGCTCCGACCCTGCAAAGAAAGTAATAGTATACTAACCCATTAACCCTATTTATTCCTATGAATCCCGCAATCAAAGACCTCCAGCCCGCCGCCGTATGGCACTATTTTGGCGAACTGATGAATATTCCCCGCCCCTCCAAACACGAGGCGCAGGTCTCCGCCTATCTCCAAGACTTCGGCCGTCAGCACGGCTACGAGACCCTCGTCGACGAGGTGGGCAACGTCCTCATCCGCAAGCCTGCCTACAAAGGCTACGAAAATGCCCCCGGGGTCTGTCTCCAGGCCCACATGGACATGGTGTGCGAGAAGAACGGCGACAAACAGTTTGATTTCCACACCCAGCCCATCGAGGCCTACGTCCAGGACGGCTGGCTTGTCGGCGACGGAACCACCCTCGGTGCCGACGACGGCATCGGAGTCGCTGCCGCCCTCGCCATCCTCGACGACAAGACCATCGAGCACGGCCCCCTCGAGTGCCTCTTCACCGTTGACGAGGAAACTGGCCTCACCGGTGCCGCCAACCTCCATACCGACTGGCTGCAGAGCAGCATCCTCCTCAACTTCGACGACGAGGACGAGGGCGAATACTGCATCGGCTGCGCTGGCGGCATCGACACCACAGTGGCCATCGACTATACCACCCGTCCCGTCCCCGCAGGCGAAGCCTCCTATCGTATCAAAGTCTCTGGCCTCCAGGGCGGACACAGCGGCGACGACATCAACCGTGGTCGCGGCTGCGCCATCAAGATGCTCAACCGCATCCTTTGGAACGCCACCGAGCACTGCAAGATAGGTCTTGCCCGCATCGACGGTGGCAACCTCCGCAACGCCATCGCCCGCGAGGCATGGGCCGACATCGTCGTCGCCTTCGACCACGAAGAGGCCTTCAAGCAGATGGTCGCCGACTTTGCCCGCAACATCAAGTTCGAGTTCCGCTCCACCGAGCCTAACCTGCAGGTCGACCTCCTGCCCATCGACCAGCCCGCCTGCCTCATCGACCGCCAGACCCAGTACAACCTCCTCAACGCCCTCTATGCCTGCGCCCACGGCGTGCTGGCCATGAGCCGCGAGATTGAGAACTTCGTCGAAACCTCCACCAACCTCGCCTCCGTCAAGATGGACGACCGTCAGATACACGTAGCCACCAGCCAGCGCAGCTCCGTCGAGAGTGCCAAGTTCGCTGCCGCGCAGAAGATTGAGGCCACCTTCCGCATGATTGGTGCCCATGTCAGCCACGGCGACGGCTACCCCGGCTGGACCCCCAACCCCGACAGCCGTGTCCTGCAGGTCGGTGTCGACACCTACCGCCGCCTCTATGGTCGCGAACCCATCGTCCGCGCCATCCATGCCGGTCTCGAGTGCGGCCTCATCGGCGAGAAATATCCCCGCATGGACATGATTAGCTATGGCCCCACCCTGCGCGGTGTCCACGCTCCGGGCGAGAAGATTGAAATCAAGACCGTCCAAATGTTTTGGAACCAAACACTCGAAATACTCAAAAACCTCAAAAGTTGAAAAACCTTGTTTAATGCCCTATTTGACTGATTCAACAGCCTCGGAGAGGCTGGTTCTCAATAACGTTGCGGAGTCGAGCGCAGAGCCGAACTTGTTCGAGCTATGCCGAGATGCAGCAACGTCTCGAAGATACCCCGCACTTTGCGACCAGAGGGAGCGCAGTGTGGGGTCAACACCCCCTCCTGTACTCAACGTCTCGAAGAGACGCAACATAGTGGAAGTGTAATGAAAATCAGTCGTATGTCAATTTTCAATTTTCAACTTTCAATTTTCAACTCAATATGATTGGAATCCTTGGAAGTGGCTCCTGGGCCACGGCAGTGGCAAAGATACTCCTCGAACAGCCCGACGAGAAGGTCTGTTGGTATGTCCGCGAACCCGAAATCAGGCTCAGCCTGGCCAACCATGGCCGCAACTACCGCTACCTCGGCGAGGTGGCCTTCGACCCCTCGCGCCTCGTCATCTGTCGCGAGGCCCAGGAGGTTGTCGAGCAGTGCGACACCGTCTATCTCCTCATCCCCACAGCCTTTCTGCACGATGTCTTGCAGTCGGTCAATGTCGACCGCCTGCGTCAGTGCAACCTCGTGTCGGGCATCAAGGGCTTCATCCCCGAGACCGACGAGATAGTCACCGACTACCTCCAGCACGTCTACCAGATGCCTGCCCAGCAGCTGGCCATCATCAGCGGTCCCACGCACGCCGAGGAGGTGGCGCGCGAACGTCTCACCTTCATCACCGCCGCCTCCGGCAATCCCGTCCTCGCCGAGCGCACCCGTCAGCAGTTGCGCTGCCGCTATATCAACGCCAGCACCTCCGACGACATCCGCGGCATCCAGTACGCCACCGCCCTGAAAAACATCTATGCCGTGGCCGCAGGCTTTGTGCTGGGCATGGGCTATGGCGACAACCTCATGGCCGTCATGACCAGCAGCGCCATCGTCGAGATGCGCAAATTCCTCAATGCCATCCATCCCAACAACCGCATGGAGTTGATGACGCAGCCCGATGGCTTCAAGATGAACCCGCAGCAGCTGCTGCCCTACGTCGGCGACTTGCTGGTCACCTGCTACTCCCAGTTCAGTCGCAACCGAACCTTTGGCACCATGATAGGCCGTGGCTACAGCGTCAAGAGCGCCCAGCTCGAGATGAGCATGATAGCCGAGGGCTACTATGCCGTCCGCAGCCTTGAGAAGATTCGCACCCTCCTCAACCTCGAGATGCCCATCGCCCAGTCGGTCTACCTAGTGCTATACGAAAACGCCAAGCCCGATGTACTCCTCCGCGCCTGGAAAATTTATAAAGGATAATAACTAATTGAAAGATTAGAGGTTAGTGGTTAGAGTTGAGAGTGGCTGCCGCCCCCAGATACCCCTTACCCTCTAACCCCTAATTCATTTTTCAACTTTCAATTTTCAATTCAAAAAAATGTCCCCCCTAGTCAGTATCATTATGGGCAGCACCTCCGACCTGCCGGTCATGGAGAAAGCCTGCCAGTTTTTTGAGGAGATGGAGATACCCTTCGAGGTCAACGCCCTCTCCGCCCACCGCACCCCCGCCGAAGTCTCCGACTTCGCCCGCAATGCCGCCGGTCGCGGTGTCAAGGTCATCATCGCCGGTGCCGGCATGGCCGCCGCCCTGCCTGGTGTCATCGCCGCCGAAACGCCCCTGCCCGTTATCGGCGTGCCCATCAAAGGCAGCGTCCTCGAAGGCCTCGATGCTACCTTCGCCATCATGCAGATGCCTCCCGGCATCCCCGTCGCCACCGTCGCCATCAACGGTGCGCAGAATGCCGCCATCCTTGCCATGCAGATGCTCGCCCTCGCCGACGACGCCCTCATGCAGCGGCTCGTGGCCTACAAGTCCGGACTCAAGAAGAAGATAGTCAAGGCCAACGAAGAGCTCTCCCAGCTGCAGTACCGCTACAAGTGCTGAAGCCGTAACCGCTTCCTCAATCCCATCTACCCCGGCCTTATGGTGTCCCCTCTATAGAGGGGACACGCTACACGCAATCTCAATGTATGCAGCACTAATCAGTGATAGTATGCAGCGTCACGCGCCAGCCGTCCCCTCTTAAGAGGGGTGGCTCGAAGAGCCGGGGTATGTTCTATAGGGGTGGCAGCAAGGCGGGGGTATGTAAAAGAGCGAGACATTGTAAAGATCTCGTACATCTCTCCCCCCGCTCCGCGGTATCCCTCTATAGTGGGGACACTGCCGTGTGCTGTCGCAAACCGCTGGTTGCCGCCAGCTGCATGAGAGCGCCCCGACGGTCGCTCCACCCCTTTGTGGAAGGGTGGTTTGCAGCAACGGCGTGTGTAAGTAATGTGGCTCCTAGGGTCGTCTCCGCCATAGTCTGCCTCCCTCCGTTCTTCGCTACATATAGGATCCTTCGTCGCTCCTTCTTCACCTATGGGGCTAATAAGGGGCATTGACGGGGCGATGGAAAGTCTGCCGTTGGAGGAAGTCAGGTGGGGGTGAGGTGGGGGAGAGGCGGTCAGTTCATCAGGCGGCTGTCGGCCCAGCGGTATTGGGGGTAGGCCTTCTTGAGGTCGGCGGCCGAGCCTTCCACGCCGCTGCCGCCGCTGGTGGCAAAGACGTTCAGCACCTTGCCGTCGAGGTTGTGGGCCTCGATGAAGGTGTTGATGAGGGTGGGTGCGGTATACCACCACACGGGGAAGCCGATCCAGAGGGTGTCGTAGTCGGCGATGTTGGGGCAGGTGGCGGCGATGTTGGGGCGCGACGACTTGTCCTTCATCTCGAGGGTGGAGCGCGACTGTTTGTCGCGCCAGTCGAGGTCGGCCGCGGTGTAGGGCACGGCGGGGGCTATCTCGAAGAGGTCGGCGTTGAGTTCTTTTGCCAGCTTTTCGGCGGCACGCTTGGTGGTGCCGGTGGCGGAGAAGTAGGCTACGAGGGTCTTTTTCATGGTGTTGTTGTTTGAAGGGTGGGTATTGTTTTGTGTTGGTTGGGCGCAGGCCGTGAGGCCGAGGAGCATTGCGGCTGCGAAGAGCAGGGTTGTTGTTTTTTTCATGTCGTGATGGCTTTTATTGTGTTATTCGAGTTGCAAAAGTACGAATTTTTGGCGGATTGTGAAAAAAAAGTTTGCCGTGTGGCAAAAAAAGTGTATTTTTGCAACGCGAAGTGGCGGCTATGTTAATAGGTTAGTTGCTTGCGTATGAGTTTTAGTTTTTAATTTTTAATTCTTAATTCTCAATATGATAACAATCGGAATAACGGGGACGCTGGGGGCCGGCAAGGGCACTATTGTGGACTATTTGGTACAGCATAGGGGTTTTGTGCACTATTCTGTGAGGGCTTTTATCACCGAGGAGATTAAGCGGCGGGGGCTGGAGGTGAACCGCGACACGATGACCCTCGTGGGCAACGACCTGCGGGCGCAGCATTCGCCGTCGTGGATTGTGGAGCAGCTCTACGAGCGGGCGCAGGCCTCTGGCTGCAACTGCATCATCGAGAGCGTGCGCACGGCCGGCGAGGTGGAGGCATTGCGCGGTAAGCCCAGTTTCTACCTCTTTGCCGTGGATGCCGACGCGCGCGTGCGCTACGAGCGGGCGGTGCTGCGCGGCAGCGAGACCGACCATATCGACTACGAGACTTTCGTGGCCAACGAGCAGCGCGAGATGGCGGGTGCCGACCCTGGCAAGCAGAACCTGCGCTACTGCATAGACCATGCCGACTTCCGTTTCGACAACAACGGCACACGTGAGCAGCTGAACGAGCAGGTGGAGCAGGTGCTGGGGCAGATTATGTACCGCCGCCCGTCGTGGGACGAATATTTCATGGAGCTGGCCAACACCGCCTCCAAGCGCGCCACATGCGACCGCGGGCGCAGCGGCTGCGTGATAGTCAAGGATCGCCAGCTGCTCGTCACCGGCTATGTGGGTGCCCCGTCGGGGCTGCCCCACTGCGACGAGGTGGGGCATCTCTTCCGCAGGGTCATCGACGAGGACGGACACGAGAGCATCCACTGTGTGCGCACCGTCCATGCCGAGCAGAACGCCATCTGCCAGGCGGCGCGGCGCGGCATCGCCCTCGACGGGGCGACGCTCTACTGCCGCATGACGCCCTGCCGCACCTGTGCCATGCTTATCATCAACTGCGGCATCAAGCGGGTGGTGTGCGAGCGCAAGTACCATGCCGGCTCGGAGAGCGAGAAGCTGTTCCGCCAGGCGGGCGTGGAGCTGGAGTACTTCTACGACGAGGTGCAGCAGTACGCCAACCAGTGAGGATAATTGAAAGGTTAGAGGTTAGGGGTTAGGGGTTAGAGGGTAGAGAATTGGCTGCCGCCCCTACCCTCTAACCCCTAACCCTTAACCCCTACCCTCTAACCCGTAACCTCTACTCTCTAACCCCTACCCCCTAACCCTTAAACTTTGTTAATTTCGGCAGGCCGTGTTGGATTTTGCCTTTTTTTTGTCCCTTTTAGGATAAAAGGGTTTCGCCACATGAACCAAGACGAATTTCGACAACTAGTGGAACGGCATAAGGACATGTTGTGGCGCATCTGCTCAGACTATCGTCTGAGCGATGCGTGGGAGGTGTGCGATGCCATGCAGGAGGTTGTCGTCGAGCTGTGGAAGGCCCTGCCCAAGCTGCGAGAGGAGGAGAAAGAGAAGGCCTGGGCGTATAAGGTGGCGCACCATACGATGCTGAGGCTGTGCCGCAAGGTGAACAACCGCCCCACGTATGCCCTGCCACCCGACTTGGAGAACCTGCTGACGGTGGAGGAGAGGGAGGACTACGAATATTTGATGGAACTGATAGGGCTGTTGCCCAAGCTGGACCGCCGCATCGTGAAGGGGCATATCGACGGCTATTCGTTTAAGGAGATAGGCGATATGGTGGGGTTGAGCGAGGATGCCGCCAACATGCGTTACAATCGTGCAATGAAGAAAATAATCCAGAAATATGAGAACGAAAATTGATGATTTGTTAGGAATGAGGGCGAAGGCCCTAGAAATGGCGCATTGCCCTTGCGACGGGGAGCAGATAGGCCGCATGGTGTCGGAGGCTGTGGGGCGTGCGGAGGAGGCGCGTTCTTTCCGTAAGGCTGTGCTGAGGCGCTATGCCGCTGCGGCCTGTGTGTCGGCAATGATGGTGGTGGGATCCCATGTGTATGCCAATTCCCTCCCGTCGCTGCCCAGGTCGACCGATGTCGCTGTCAGCAGACAGGTTTTAGATACGGTTATTAGCAACATACTTGTGCAGGGCGGTATGGGCATATAAAAAGTAAAAATGATAATGAAGAATTTGAAGACACATACTGTTATTTGCGTTGCCATCTGTATATTGGTGGGGGTGTTGTTTTGTCGCCTTGTGCCGCGGACGGTGCCGCTGGAGGAGTGCAGCGAGGTGTACAGGCGGTATTGCGACATGGAGGGCATCCGGGCCTCGTATGTGAAGGACTACAGGGTGAACGACACGCTGACGGTGGGGGTGATGCTGCTGGAGGCGGAGGACTCGGCGGTGTGGAACGAGCTGGTGAAAGTGTTCAATGTCTCGGATGATCTGCTAGAGACGATGAACGCTGATTCGGGAGCGATAAAGGTGTGGCAGCGTCTGGGGCCGAAAGAGAGACCCGAAGAGTTGATGGAAGGCGGTGCGGGGGT
>JAEEIS010000117.1 GCA_016281475.1 Bacteroidales bacterium | reverse complement strand
GTGCTGTCCATGAAGATACCACGGCCGTAGGTGCCGAAATACATAGCATAGGCATACTTGGTACGGGGGAACACATAAGGCACTTCGGTGACACCGTCATGTCCGACATACTTGATGCGCGAATAGTTGTTTGTAACCTGATACATCGAGGTGACGGGAACGCCCTTGAAGGAGCCATAGGGCTGCCAACCGGCACCTTGAACGTTATCTACACGGAACACACCTTCCTCTGTACCCAGATAAACTTCGCCAGTAGTGTATTCAATCATAGCACTGTATGCGGGAGCCGTAGTAGGCAGTGCAGGGTATTCAATCTGGGGATTGGCACCGCTGGCATTATCAATATAGACTAAATTGGGAGCATCGTTGCCATAACCGTCGAAGGTAAGCAGAATGGCATCCTTACCAGGACGAGGATCGACGTTGATGGAAGAAATGCGACGGCGGAAGAAATAGCTGTCACTGGTGACCATGAGCGTGTCGGTAGTAGTGATACGAGTGCTAATCTTATAGTTCAGCATATCGCGAATCTCAGCGACAGAGGCATTATAATCGGCACTATTGAAGCCATGCACACGCACAAGGAAAGACTGGTTAAGGGTGTCGTTTTCAACGACGATAAAGGCACAGTCACCATCCTGCGACATGGCAGTGTAGCGTACATAGTTATGGGGGGTAGAGGCACCATTCACACCGTAGATGTGGCTCCAGAAACGCGTTTCGTTGCTGGCATCAAAGACTTTGCGGAAGTCGGTGGGGAACCAGCAGTAAGACACATTAGTATTCTGGGGCATGTCGTTCTCGACGGTGACGGCGAGCATACGGCTCAGGTAGGGGGTGTGTACACGCTGACGCATTTCGTTTTTCACCACAAAATTGTGGTCAAACACATGCCAGAAGGGATATGATGCATGGGCAGGATCCATCAAAAGAATCGAATCGCCACGCTTGATCTGCAAGTTGGTGGTAATTTCGATTCGCTCACCATTGCGCTTAATAAAGCTGAGCGTGTCGATGGTGATAGTCATGCTATCGTTGGTGTAGACATTGTTGTCAGTCTCCCAGAGGTAGATCTGACCGATGGCAGGACCACCTTCCACCAGGTCGGTCATAAAGTAGGAGTCGCTGGTCCAAGTCTGAGTGTTGGTGTAGTTGGAGTAATCGGCGTATGCACGACCAATGGAACCGTTGGCCGAGGAGACGAAGATTGTACGGCGTGAGAGAGGAGAATACTGGGTGAAGCGCGATGCAGCGACAGAGCCGCCGTTGCCCTTCCAAATCACATTAGCCATGTGGTTGGTCAGCGAACCCTCGCGGTCGTACCAAGAGGTAGATCTGTCACCACCATTGTGGGCTACGCGAGCCTCGATGAACGGGCAGGCATTGGCATTGGCACCACTGATGATAGAGCCATCGGGGCAGACAGCCAAAGAATTAATCTGCACACTGTTCATGCCACGGTTGAAGTTCTCGAAGAAAGAGAACGACGGGGTGGGAGTGTAATAGACACCACCATCGGTAACAATGTAGTAACCTTCATACATAGAGGAGGTTTCCTCGTTCCAACGCATGTCGGAAACAATCTGATGGATGCCAGAATGCACGAACACTCTACTGGAATAGACTGCAGACATGTAGTCGCCCGAGTTCAGCTGGCTTTCGTTAGAAGAAGAGACAGTCCACTGGAAAGGAGCATTCTCGACATAACCTTTACCAACCCAAATGTTGGCACCACCCAGATAGACCTTGGTGGGGTCGGAAGGGCTGACGGTAACGGTGCCGCAGGTCTTCGAGGTAACAGCACTGGTGAAAGGAGTCACGGTGGATGAGGAGAGAAGCTGCCAGCTATTAGTGTTACGGGTCATATACAGACCTTCCATCAAGCCTTTCTGGTTGCAGACCATGGCGTACATGTAGCTTTCGTCGGATGGGGCAAGTGCCAACTCGATGGCCGAAGCATTGGAACCAAAAGCAGTGCAGCTGCCCGTGATGTCGACCACGTCAGAATTGTTGATAACGTCGCTAATCTTGTAAAGGTTGCCCTTACTGGTGAAGAATGCGCGATTGAACTGTTTCGACACAACCACGCTGCGCACCTCGTCGAAGAACACACGGGTAGGAGCAGCATTCCAATCGCTGCTCTGAGTAATCTTCCAACGGAACAGACCTTTGGGGGTGGCGACATAGACATAGCTGACACCCTGAGCGGACATCATAGCCATATCGTTGACGGCAGCAAAGTTGGCATCAAGATTCGTACCGGGGATAGTGCTTTGGATGCACGTGAAGTCCTTCGTGTTCGTATTGAAAAGGAATACGCCACGACCCAGAGCAGCCATCTTGTTCGTTTTGTTACCCTTGCCATAATAACTTTCGCCCGTGGCAATCAAAACGGTACTGTCGTTCACCATCAACATGCTACTGATAGGCAGCGTGAGCTCTTCGCCATTAACATAGCAGGGCACATACTCCCAGACAGTATCCACATCCGATACCAAACGAGAATAGAGACCACCCGTGGCCGCACCAGCATACAGCAAAGTGGAATTCTGGTCGGGATGGCTGGCGACGACAAGCGATGTCACACGACCACCGATATTGTCGGGGCCGATTTCAACAAGTTTGTTGCTTTGGTAATTTGCTTTTTGGGCCGTTGCAGTGCCTGCCAAGCAGACGCAAACGCCCACAATCAAGCCGAGAAGTACTTTTCTACTTTTCATAAGAAGTTAATATTTAATTAGATATTCAATTTTCGCTAATACATTTTAATTAGCAAAGATACATTTTTTTTTTGTATTATTCATATTCTATGCAAAAAAAATAAAAAAACCGCTCGGCCGCACCCGCCAAACCCCATATCCCGAAAAACGACCAGCCGCATCCCCACCCAGCCAAACCACAGATTTTCAACCTCACTCCCATTGCATTTCAATTGAGGTTCTATTGCAGTTATTTTAATAGACATAAATGAACTATAAATGAACCATAAAAGAACTACGAATGAACTGAAATAGAAAACATGGATTTACTGAGACTTAGCGAAAACGTCTTTTTTTGTGTTTTTCGGCACAAAATAAAACGGAAAACGGCACCATTAAAAGGATTTAAGGTGATTTTTAGAATATTATTTTGCCATATCAGGAAAAAGTCGTACCTTTGCAAAACAATTTGAAAGAAAAACCAACGACAATGGGGGCTGTATTTATCATACAAGGCTTACTGATTTACATCTACGGATTCGACCACAATCCTCCTCATATCCATGTGCGAAGCGGTGAAGGTGAATTCACCATCACGCTGCAAACGCGCGAGGTAGAGGGCAAAGCCCGAGTGAAAAACATCCAGATTGTGAACAAGTTCATCGATGAACATCTCAATGAGCTATATGAAATATGGGACAAAGCCCAACGTGGCGAAAAAAATAGAAAAAATCAACCGATAGGAGGACACGACATGTTGACAGTAATTAATGTTGAATACGAGGGCGGCTACACGCTGCTGTGTGAGTTTAGCGACGGTGTACGCAAACGCGTAGACCTTACCCCATTGCTTAAATACCCTGCCTTCGAGGAACTGCGCGACGAGAAGCAGTTCATCCAGTTCGGTCTCGACCAGACCATCTTCTGGAAGAACGGTGCCGACATCGCCCCAGAATACCTGTACGACCACGGACACGCAATAGCGTAAACTAATACGACTGCATTATCGAAATAATGTATTTTTGCACAGTGGAACCAATTAGATGGATATGACATAAAACACGGAAAGAATAGAACAACATATTGAGCTGACCGCCCATTATTCTTGATGTTAGAATCTGGAAAATTCGAATGAATGAAAGAATAGGCTCGCGGGAAGTTCACGCTTGGGCGTGAATTATTCGCAACTTATCATCATTCAGGCATTCCAGAGCCCTAACATCTGATAAGGAGCAACAAGAATGATTCTACGCCTTTTTTTTTGTGGGTATGTCAGCATTTGGCACACAAAGTTTGTATTTTTGCAGCCGAAAATATAATGTAACATGAAAGCAGAACTTTTTTTTGAAAAGCTCTTTACCGAGGAAATGTACCTAGTCCCGGAATGCGGAAACTACATGTATCGGTCTGTCCCAAAACAGCCATACGGCTGGGATGTGTGGCGTAAGACTATCGGTGGCGGTCAAGAGCAGCCCTACGACTGGAAAGAAGATGTTGGATTGGGATGTTGGTGGGAGGCGGTAATGATGCACTTTCCTGTGACAAAAGAACGCTACGACAACTTCTAAATACC
>JAEEIS010000116.1 GCA_016281475.1 Bacteroidales bacterium | reverse complement strand
CCGCAATGCTGCTATGGATGACAGTACTGACGATGCAGTTTGTGATGTTCGTCGTTCCGAGGGTACGGCTGACCAGTCCGGCAGCGAACTTCTTGGACATGTAGATGTTGCCGGCCACCTTGAGGTTCTCAATAGTGGCATCTTCGACGTAGCGGAACGGTGCGCAGTATTCCTCGTTGACGGGTGCGGATGGCGAGCCTGCCGTGAATGTCAGCGTATAGTTGTCGTCGCCGCGGAAGATACCCTTGAAGGGGTGTTCGCTGGTACCCGCCATTGAGGAAACGCTGATGTTGGCGTTCAGTTTCACGTACTTGCCGCTGTAGTCCATGCCACTGGCTACATTGACCGCAAACTGATTCCAGTTAGCTTCATTCTCGATGAGATATGGTTCATACTCTGTTCCAGTGCCAGAAAGATCATCCGTCACTACAAATGTGATTTGTTTTGAGCCAGTGTAGTTATCCGGAATGCCTGTGAGGATAAGTGTGTAGTAGCCCCCTGCGGTGATGCTGATGGTGCTTTGTTGCACTGCAGCACCGTTCAGCGTAGCCGTATAGTCGGTATCAAGGGTGAGTGCACCAACGAGTCCTGTCACAGCCAGCGTGATTGAAGGGTCGTCTTCCACTCTGTAAGTCGCTTCCACACCACTGACAGTGCAAGGGTGATAGTACCAATTGTCGTCGAGTGCCTGTGCCTGTATGCAGACTTCATTGCTGGGGAGGGTGGCAAAGACCTGAATCCCCTGTGCATCTGCATCGCCCAAGGCCTGGGTGTAGTAGCAGTATGCGTCTATGTTACCGCCACGCACGAAGGTGGCACCGTCGGTGATGTCCGTCTCGCCAGCAGCTGGTGTGATGCTGGTGTTGGGGGCATAAAGCGAATTGTTGACATTGACGGTGTTGCCATTATACCAGCCAACAAAGCCACCGCACTTGGTAGTGCCATTGTTGGTGAGCAGACGACCATTATAGATACATTCATCAATATTCAGAGTGCCGTATGGATGGCCAATGATGCCGCCGTGTGTGCCGTCGCCAGTAATGCCGCTATGGATGACTGTGCCGACGACGCAAGAGATGATGTTTGTAGTGCCGTTGCTGCGGGCAACCAGTCCGGCGGCGAACTTTTTGAATGAGTAGATATTGCCTGTCACCTTAAGGTTCTTAATAGTGGCGGCGTCAACAGAGCGGAATGGAGCGCAATGGTCTTCGGCGAAAGGTCTTTCCGACGTGCCTTTAGTAAAGGTCAGCGTATTGTTGTAGCCGTCAAAGGTGCCTTTGAAGTCGTGCGCCATGGTGCCCACCATCTCAGTAACATCGATGTTGGCGGTCAGCTTAAAGTACTTGCCACTGTAGTCCTTTCCATAGGCTACATTGTCGGCCAGATATGCCCAGTCGGTTGCATTGTTAATACGGTAAGGGTCTTCAGATGTTCCTGCGCCCGCAAACGAACCATGCAAATCTATGTTGAAGGTCTTCGATCCGGTATAGTAATCGCCCTTGCCTGTGAGGATGAGCGTATGTGTACCTGCCGAATTGATGGTGATTGGGAATGACGCCACATCATTGTCATCCAGCTTGGCTGTGTAGTCGGTGCCCAAGGAGAGTGTCGCACCTGTGACGCCTTTCACAACCGGAGTGAAGCTGATGTCAGGGGAACCAGTCTGCCATTCGTAGGATGACAATACGTCATTGACAGTGCAAGTCAGATAGTAGTCATTGTCATCGGCAGCCGTAAACTGCCAGTAGATTTCATTGACAGGAGCCGAGGTGTAGGCCTGAAGGGCACCGCTGACAATGCAGGCGTTGGCGGGCGAGCCGATCTGTGTGTGTACATAGTAACTGTTTCCGATGGTGCCCTTTTCGCCTTGCAAGCCCATGGGGTGCATGGACGAAATGTTGTTGTAGTTACCCGCTTCCAAGCAGGACTGCAAGGTGGGTGTACCATCGGTGCTCCACCCCCAGATGCCGCCGATGTTGGCACGATTGCCGCCAACGCCGTTGAAGATGCCAGCAAAGATGCTTTCCTTGATGGTGGTGGTTGATGTCATACCGTGGCCAATGATGCCGCCTGCGTAGTCGCTCTTGATGTTCAGCGTAGCAGTGACGTAGCATTTTTCAATGAGGTTGGTGCCCTCGGCATAGCTCACAAGGCCTGCCGCGTACCTGTTGGATGATGTGATGGAACCCGCCACAGTCAGGTTCTTGATGGTGGCGCCGTTGATATAGCTGAAGAGAGCCGTACCATAGTCGGCACTCATATCGTTGATGGTGGCGGTGATGGTGTGGTCGTTGCCGATGAAGGTGCCACTGAAAGCCCTGCTCGGTGTTGTTTGCATCACATAGCCGCATTTCTGGGCGACACTGATGTCGTTAGTCAGTTCCACATACTGGCCGCTGTAGGAGTTGCCGGTAATGACATTCGCCACAAAGGCGTTCCAGTCGGCAGTGCTGCTGATATGATAGGGATCTTCCTCTGTGCCAGCGCCAGGAAGCGTACCCGTTGCTATGAAAGGCACTATTTTCTTATTACCGCCCGTATTGAAGTTAGCGCCAGTAGCTATATCCTGTGTACCTTCATATACGAACTGTTTGCCGTCGACAAAAGTAACATTGGCTAATCTGTTACCACCATAGGAATGTATGAAATCGTCGGGGTGGGTCCAGCCAATCGTCAGAGTTCCACTCACATCAAAGGAGTCATCAAGACCTATGCCATGGTCTCCATATCCTCCGGGTTTAGCTGTCACCTGACCTCCATTGATAACTATATCGCAGCATTTGCCTAAACCGCCGGCGCCAATACCAGCAGCATAGCCATCGCCTGTGGCATTGACCACACCGCCGTTGATGACGATGCGTCCTCCGCCGTTATTAAACTCGCTACCGCCGATTGCAGCTGAATTCATACCTCCATGAACATTGATGGTGCCGCCATTGATGATGATGGTACCAGGGTTATCGGCTCCGATGCCCGCACATGGGCTGAACCATCCTGAGATATGCAGCGTGCCCGGACCTTCGATGGTCAACGAGTTGCCAGCACTCACTTCGATGCCAAGCGGGACTTCTAAGGTAGTACCCTCGCCGAGAATCAGTATGACATCACCTTCAACTACAACGCGATCCCAATCTATTCTTGTGTCCTTAATCACCTTATACGCTT
>JAEEIS010000115.1 GCA_016281475.1 Bacteroidales bacterium | reverse complement strand
GGCAGGCGGCAGGGGTGAGGGGGGAGATGCAGTGGCGGTATAACCAGATAAGCCCAAGCATCAGTTTGGCAAGGCTCTTGCCAATCAGTTGCCAGATGGCATAAACCCCGTGGCACATCCTTTCCCAAATTGTATTCATTGACATGACTCGTTGGGTAAATACCGTCCTATGTCGGCAATCAATGATGTCGTCAACTTGTCGAATTTGTGCATCAATGTGGCGAAGTCAAGTATCTCGTTGTGCACGTAGTTGATGGCCAGCACCAGCGAGAGTCCGTTGCTCTCAAGGTACTCATATAGCTGAGGCTTGTGCAGCCGGTAGCATTCGCGCGTCAGCCGTTTGACGCGGTTGCGGTCTACTGCGTGATGAAATTTCTTCTTCGAGGTGGCAATTAACACCTGTGCAGGAACGCGCTCGGGCAATGCTTTTGTATTGACTAATTGCCAATGCAAACTATATGGGAACACCATTATCCGATGCCCTGAATGGAACACTCCCTCAATCAGTTTCTCACTGCAGAGGCGTTCTTTTTTCTGGAATTGAAAGTTGCCACTCCCCACGCTCAGCCTTCCACTTTCGCCTGTTCAGCTGCTGCCTTGGCCGCCTGACGTTCCGCACGTCGGGCTGCTGCTTGAGCTTTGCGCTCTTCCTGAAGCTGTTTGTACTTAGCTTTGTTGGCAAAGACCGATTTAGGTTTACGGGAGCCGGTCACGCTGGAATTGAGGCCTCTCCCATGCACGAGGTCTTTTTTCATTGACGAGGGGCGGATGATAACAGTGTCGTCCTGACCCTTACCATTGATATAGTTCTCTATAGCCATTGCCATCGAGGGCGACGACTTAGTGGGGGCGGCAATGCTCAGTTTGATGCCGGCTGCCTTAAGGGCGGAATGGGTAGAGGTGCCGAAGGCTGCAATCATGTGGTTTTCTTCGGCAATGTTGGGGAAGTTTTGAACAAGTGAGCGCACCCCGATAGGCGAGAAGAGGCAAATCATGTCGAAGTCCTTGAGGTTGAACTGCGTCAGGTCGCGCGGGACGGAGGTGTACATCGTCGCCTTGGTGTATTTGAATTTTGCCTTGTCGAGGAGTTTGGTGTATTCGGTCTGCTTTTCGTCTGAGCAGGGGAAGAGGAATTTTTCTTCACGGTGTTTTTGCAACACTTCGATGAGGTCGGAGAAGTATTGGTTGCCGAAGAATATCTTGCGCTTGCGATACTGGATGTAGTTTTGCAGATAGAGGGCTATCGCCTCGGTGGCGCAAAAATATTTCATTGAGTCGGGGATGGTTGTGCGCAGGTCCTTTGCGAGGCGGAAGAAATGGTCGACAGAGTTCTTGCTGTTGAAAATAACAGCGGTGTATTCTGACAGGTGTATGCGGCTTTTGCGGAATTCCGTTGCGGTGAGTCCGACTACCTCAAAAAATTTATAGAAAGTTATATCAATGCCATATTTGGTGACCAGATTCTTGTAGGGAGACTTCTCAAGATCGGCAGGCTCGGGCTGTGAAATCAGGATTTTTTTGATTTTCATGTAAACTGTTCTATTAACGCAAATATCTAATTAGTACGAAATTATGACCTTTGTTATGACTATTATTGGGACGATTTCGAGGATGCAAAGATAGTAAAATAAATAGACTTTGGGTGTTTTTGAAAATGTTAAAATAAGTTTCAGCCCCCGAATCATCCGTATGGTAAAGAGTAGGGCGATGATTCCGGCGAGGATGTAGAAGAAAACTTTTCCCACCGAGTCGGTGTAGCATACAAAGAATGCAAGTGCCGTAGCACAGATGGTGTAGAGCAGATGGTAGATGTAGTTGCTTGAAAGGTAGATGTGGACCGAATCACCGTTATTGAATGCGTTGCCGATGAACCGGAATATCCCGTTGCGGGTGAAATAGATGACAATGCTGGCGGCATACACCATGAGATATTGCAATATGTCCCTCCACATATTGCCGGGGTGGGAAAAGAGAAAGAAATAGCCTACCAGCGTGACTGGGAGCAACATCAGCAGGGCTATGGGAGCTTGGTCGGGGGCGTGGGTTAGATTAGTGTCGCGTAGCATGCGGCCCATGGCGCGATGGTCGATGGCGGATTGCAGTAGCGTCAGCAGGTCAATCTGCTTGCGCCGCAGATAGATGCAAAGAAGGAAGATGGATAGTATGATTACTCCGAGAAACCAACCGTTTGTCCCTTCGTGATGGATGTCGATTTCGTGGTTGTGCTGCACCGTCAGTTCATGGTGGGAGAAGAGACTCTTCCGTACCTCGGGCGGTGCCTGTTTAACAGGTGTGAAGATGGAGTCATACACACAACAATAGACTGTCGAATCGCCTACCCACGACCACGAGTTGGTTGTCGTGTCAACAGCGGAAGCCACTCCAGCAAGACTGGAAGGCGGGCAGTAAGGAGGTAGCGTATCTATTTGCTGCATGTGCTTATTTCGTTACTATCAATTTTTGTACGTGGTTGCCTTTTGAGTCGTGAAGCACCATCGAATACACCCCAAAACGTAAAAGGGTGGTGAAATATTGTGTCAAGTTGCAATTTGGTGGAATTAAAATTTCATCAACCTTCCTTCCACACATGTCAAACAACTCGATTAGTCGAGGCTGTGCGCTGTTTTCCAGTACAATGGTTACGCTTTCCGAGGTGGGGTTGGGGTATACGGCGTATATTACTTTTTCGTCGAATGGCACTATGGACGCTATTGTGCTATTCTGTTCCGATGTGCCGTAGCGTTGTTGCCATATTGCCAGTGGCAGGCGTAGGTCGTCTATATAGGCGCAGTCCTCGCGTTCGCTTCGCGATGCGTCCTTTTGGTAAATCCATTGCAACCGATGCTTGCCAGCTTGCAACAGGCGTGCGTATCTCCGCCATCCGCTGTTGCCGCTCCAGTAGCCTACCTTGCGGTCGTCGATGTAGAAGTAGAGCCAGTCGTGTGCCTCGCTCGACACTCTGAACCAAAACGATATGCTGTCGTCTGCCAAAGTCTCCACTTCCAATTCCATTGTCGATTTTTGTGCATGGTCCACCTTCCCCGATCGGGCACAGAAATGTCCTCCATGGGCATCGCTGCTGTCTATCAGCCAAGGATATAGGCGATGTTGATGCCATGGGAGGTTGGCGAAGTCGCCTGTTTCAAACCGTTCCCATGTGCTGTAGGGTAGCAGCCAGCATTCGTAATGGTGCTGCCAGCGGTCTTTATAGGCTGCCAGCGCAATGAACAGGTGGTCTGCATCCTCTTCCACAGTAAACGGAATGCGGTATTCTCCTTCTGAAGATTCCGCTTCCTCTGATGAGACTCCTATTCCCCGACAGCTTACTGAGTCAGCAGATCTTGAGATACTTACTGCTAGCTGGTAGTTCCGAAGGGGTAGTAGCTCCCCAACTGTTTCCCCAGTCGAGTCCAGCACCGCAACTCCTACAATCTTAGGCCGCAAATCGGGTGTGGGTGTTGCTATGCGCAACATGCTGTAGGCCTGCAGCAAACTGTCGGTAACCGTCAGTGTGGCAGACAATAGTGGCTCGTTGCCGATGCTCATGCTGCCCAAGTCGAAGGAGACCGTCGTGTCCATTTGTGGCAGCAGCGAGTATAGCGGCATCGGCGGCAGTATGCCAAACGTGGCCCCGGCCATTCTGTCGATACTGTCCTGCGTGAGGTGTATATGGTGTTGTCGGGCAGTCTCATGCCCCACATTCTTTATGACGACATGCAGCAGGCTGTTGTCTAATCTGTACTGGGTGATGGCAAGCCGGGCCTTTCTAGGGCTTATGATGGGCAGCACTGCTACAAGAGGGATGGCACCGGGGCGTGTGGCGGTCAGCGTCAGGCTATCTCCCGCTAGGGCTCTATTCAGCGTCAGGCTGCAGGTGCTGTCGTTGCCAATCAGGGCAGTGCCCAGTAGCTGGGTGTCCTGTGTCGCGCTGATGCGGGTGAAAGGGGTGCCGATAATCTGCAACAGGGTACTTCCTGCCGTCAGGCTGTCGGGCAGCACCCATTCTAGGCTGTCGCCCCTGCCCAACAATGGCACCATGGCAGGGTCGCCTAGCAGGCAGTAGGTCTCCCAATAGAAAGCATCGTAGGGCGACCCCGCCATACTCACTGCCTGGCATCCCGCAAACATCATGGCCCCCATTGTGTAGTCTTCTACCCTTGAAGGGCAAAGCAGTCTGTCAAATGCTCCGGGCAGGGTGCTGTCGTAGTCAGGCAGCAATGTTGGTGGGCATTTGGCACCCACTGCCCAGTAATAGTCTTCGTTCCACAATGTTTCGTTGGCGGCGCCAATCACCCCCACCGCACCGCCTGTTGGTCGACGCAGCAGTCGCTCGCCAAAGCAGGTGCCGTTGTATGCGTTCGACAGGCAGCAGTTGTTCACGAACACTGTCGGTACGCTGTTGTTCAGTGTATCAATAGAATTGAAGGTAATATAAGGGCTCTCCCACCCGCTGGCGGTGCAGTGGGCGGTATAGTTCACCAAGGCGTTGCCGTGGCTTAACTGCAATAGTAGGCTGTCAATTTGTTCGGCCGAGGTTGGATTGCGAAAGCACGCTGTGTCAATGATAGGAAGGCATTCGGAAACTCTGCCTGACAGATAGTTCACCTGCCCGTTGGTTGTAGTGGGTGCGGGATTGCGGCTTTCCCTGCCTGCGGTAAACATCAGTTGGCTGGTTGAGTCGGCCCACCGTCCCTGCTCGTAGGCAACAATCTTCGCCACCACCGCTGCCAGCTCCGCGCTGTCGGCCACCGAAAGTCTCCCCACGTAGGCCTCTGGCACGTAGTCGCCGGTATATTCTCCATAGTATAGGTCGGTTACGCGTGCGGTCAGCCCCGACGGGGTATAGCGTTCGCTGAATGCTTGTATGCGGTCCACGTCGCCCACCAGTAGCACATATCGTTGTGCGGGCATTAGGGATGAGGCTGTCGCGTAACGCTCTGTCAGACGGGCACGAATGCTGTCGCGTTGGTTGGCCGTTGTGCATAGCAGTTCCACGCGGTACCCTTGTTGTCTTTTCCAGCGCAGCAACGGCTGCAGTGCTTCCATCCAGTCGGGATGTGTCACCACCACGTAAGTGCCCGCTGTAGGGTCGGCTAGGGAATGGGCCTGTTTGGGCCGATTGGGGAGCAAGGCGCGAATTCTGTCCGTCGGACGGATAATAGTGCCCGATTTGGTCACAGCCTCCTGCCCATTGACGGACGGTGACAAAATGTTCATACCCAATAACGAGCATGCTATTATGATATGTCGTACCAACTTCATTTTTCAACTGCAAAATTACTAAAAAAATGTCACATGTCTTGTAAAAAAATCGCTTATTTATGTGCGGTTTGCATTTTTTTGTGTATATTTGCATCGCCAATTGTGAAGAGTTGACGTATTGAAAAAAATAAAAAACATACATAATATGAAGAAGTTATATTTGTTTTTGTGGGTAGCTGCAATGCTGCTACCCTTTGTCGGACAGGCGCAGAGTGTGAATTATACCTGCGGTTTTGAAGATGAGTCCGACTCTGCAGGCTGGGTGCTTTTGAACGGCACGCAGACCAACCAGTGGTATATCGGCACCGACATGACGAATGTCGGCAGCCGTGCGTTGTTGATTTCGGATGTCGATTCGGCGACCAACACGTATACAACGAGTGTTACGAGTGTGACCTATGCCTACCGCGAGTTTGAGTTGGCAATGGGCGGCTATTCCATTTCGTATGATTGGAAAGCCTACGGCGAGGGTAGCTACGACTATCTGCGTGTGTTTCTGGCTCCCAGCTCGGCGGTGATTTCGGCTGGTCTGTTGCCCGACGGTACAACATCGACCTCTGGTTTCCAGTACACAGTGCCGACGGGATGGATTCCTCTCGACGGTGGTGAAAAGTTGAATCTGCAGTCGACGTGGCAGACCTACATGTGCGATTTCGACGTGACCGTTGCCGACACCTATAAACTGGTGTTTATGTGGTGCAACGACGGCAGTGCTGGTACCAATCCCCCCGCTGCGGTGGACAACATTGTCTTTGTCCAGCCCACCTGCCCGCGTCCCGCGATGCCCTATGTGGAAAACCTCACTACCACTTCGTTCGACCTCCATTGGATGGATATGACTAACGGCTATGCCGGTGAATGGATGGTGGAAATCGATTCGGCCACACAGGCTCATGGTGCAGGAATCGTCTATACTGCCAACGATACATCGATAACCTTCTCGGGGCTTACGCCCAATACACCCTATACAATCTGGATCTCGGCTATTTGCGGTGGATCGGATACGAGTATGGCATTGCGCTACGAGGTGCGCACACCTTGTACGTTCCTGACAGCCCTGCCGTATTACCAAGATTTTGAGACTACCCCTAGTTCGAATAGTTCGTCGCATAACTTTGTGGATTGCTGGAACCGTCAGAACGACGGAACCACCTATTTCGGTTGTCCCTATGTCGGCAATAGTTCTACCTACTCGCACAATGGGGGAACGAAAGGCCTTTATTGGTACAATTCCTCTTCTGTAGGCTCTTATGGCTCCTACCAGTGCATTGCCCTGCCGGGCTTTGATACAGACTATGTGCCCATGCGTACCCTCCAGCTGTCGTTCTGGGGAAAGTCGACACAATCGTCGTACTGCCCTGTGATTGAAGTGGGCGTGATGACCAATCCCAGCGATGAGACATCGTTTGTCCCGTTGGAGACTGTGCGCATTCCCTCCACCGATTGGGAACAGTTTGTGATTGACTTTGGCCGCTATAACGGCTCGGCCAACTTTATCGCCCTTAGAGGTCTGGCCACCACCGGACCATGGTATGCGGCCTTGGATGAGTTCACCATTGAGCGTCGTCCCGCCTGCCAGACTGTCTACCACTTGAGTGCTAACAATACTGGCACAACCGGCACAGTGCTGACTTGGGCGATGCGTGGAGGCGACAGCGTGGCAACTTCGTACCAGATTCGTATCGACAGCGTGGGTACCATACCGGCTCCTACCGTGTGGATGGACAGCACCGACACGCTTTCCCACCCGGTGAGATATACCACTAATGAGCCTCGTTGCATGGTGACAGGTCTCGAGCCCGGCGTTGATTACAGGGTATTGGTGCGTGCCATCTGCTTCAACGACAGCATTGGCGGATGGGACAGTTTGCTGTTCTCAACACACAATCTACCTTGCGTGGTTCCCGACACCTCTACGTTCGACACTACGGTGTTCAGTTCGGGCACGAGCCAGATCTCGGGAGTGCCAGTGAACTCTAGCTGGGGCAATACCCTTTGCCAAAGTATCTATACCGCCAGCGAGTTGAATGCAATGGGCATATCGGCGGGCATGATTTCGGGCTTGGACTATACGTTTACCAACAATTCAAGCTACGCCAAGGTATTTAGCATCTATATGACCACCTCCAATAGGTCCACCTACTCCAGCGTGAGCGATATGGTGACTGTACGTGCCGCCGACTTAGTGTACGGTCCGGCCTCGCACCCGCTCAACACCAGCGGCACCGTGCATTACGAATTCGACACACCCTTCATGTGGGATGGCAGCAGCAATATCATCATCACCACGATGATGAACCAGCCTAATGGTGCTAGCCACAGCTCATCGGGCTTCTACGCTTACAGCACTAGCAATTCTCTCACACGCACCGTGTATCGTTATCAGGATGGCACTCAGTACACACCTGCCAACAGTACCTCTGGCAGCGGCAGCACGAGCACCTATCGCCCCTCCATCACCATCTATACTATGGGCTGTCTCACTCCTGCCGAGTGTGTTGCCCCCACCGTCGTGGTGGAACGCGTGACACCCGACACTGTGGAGCTGTCATGGATTCCAGGATTCGAGGAAAATACTTGGAATATTATTCTGAAAGAGGTTGACTCTGCCCGTTGGGACACTGTCGCATCCGCTCTTGGCACCAACCATTACACCCTTACTACCATACAGCCGATGCGTAACTACCTTATGCGCGTTGTGCCCGACTGCGGTGGCGACAGCGTTGCCGCACAAGTAGAGTTCACCACACCCTGTGTCCCGCTCACTACGCTCCCCTTCACCGAGGATTTCGAAAACTTCGTAGCCTCTTCTGTCAGCGGCAGCCCGATTACCGACTGCTGGCATAGAGGCCACAATAATAATAGCTCAACGAGCTATCCCTATATTTACACCACCTACCACCACAGTGGCACCCGGTCGCTCTATTTCTACAATTCGAGTGCGTCCACCCATTGCTACTTGGCTCTGCCTAGCTTCGCAATCAGTGCCGACAGCCTGCAGGTGAGTTTTGCCGCATATAAGACTTCTGCCAACTATTCCATCAAAGTCGGTGTCATGACCGACCCCGAAGACTTCAGCACTTTCACCGAAGTGGCCACAATATCGCCCACAGCTGTTAGCACATGGGAGATGTTCGAGATTCCTCTGACCAGTTACACGGGCGATGGACACTATATTGCTCTTGCCACCGCGGGCACTTCATATAATTATATGTATATCGACGACATCGAAGTAAGTCTCATCCCCAACTGCCCGCGTCCGCGCGACATCACCTTTACCAACATCACCACCAGTGCTGCCACCGTCAATTGGGTCGACAGCAGTGCCAACTACTTCGAGATAGAGTACGGCCCCTCTGGTTTCGCCTTAGGTACTGGCACTATGGTGACCAGCTCGCTCCAGAGTGTCACCCTCTATGGGCTCAACCACTCCACGAGCTATGACGTATATGTGCGTGCCACCTGTGCAAGTTCCGACACTTCCAACTGGTCGTTCGTCTCCACCTTTATTACCGAATGCGGCATGATAAGCTCCCTGCCCTACACCCAGAACTTCTCTGGCTGGGGTGTCGGCACGGGTGCCCGTCCGGCCTGCTGGAGCTGTGGCGGCTACAGCAGCTATCCCTATATTCTCAATGTCACCGATGCCAACAGCGAGGTAATCGGGCAGACCTTCTACCTCTATAGCTATAGCTCCAACCGTGTCTATGCCTCTCTTCCCGAGCTCGACAGCGTCAGCTACCCCATCCACATCGTGCAGACCGTCTTCAAGGCTTGGACCAACAACTCCACGTCTACATCTTATTCCCACAAAGTCATTGTAGGTATCTGCTCTGTGCAGGGCGACTTGGCGACATTCTCGCCCATCGACACCATTACCCTCACCGATACACCGATGGAATACGAAGTATCGTTCGACACCGCCATGGGCTTTGGCAAGTACGTCACCTTCGTCTCCACCACTTTCGACGGAGCCTTATATAACTATGTCTACCTCGACAGTGTGGCAATAGAATTGATACCCGACTGCCAGCGCCCCAACAACGTAGTGGCCTCCAACCTCACCGCCACCACTGCCGACATCGCCTGGAACGACCGCTCCGGCTCGCTCCAGTGGCAGGTCGAATACACCTTGCACGGATTCGCTGTGGGCTCGGGCACCCGTATCACCACCAGCACCAACCCCCTCTCCGTCACTGCCCTTCAGCCCTCCACCACATACGATGTCTATGTACGCAGCATCTGCGGCCCTGGCGACACCTCCGAGTGGAGCCGCACACCATACAACCTCACCACCCTGCAGAACCCCGCCACGGTTCCTTACTTCTATGACTTCGAAACCTCTGTCGAGTGGGACAACTGGCAGACGGCATCCAACAATACCATCACCTGGTATCGTGACACCGCCGCCGGCAACGGCACCAACGGCTACAACGTCACGGGCACCCATGCCATGTACATCTCTGCCGACAGTGGCCTCACCTATAGCACCAACATCAACCAAATAGTCAACGCTGTGGCTTACCGCGACATCGATTTCGGCAATGTCGACAGCACCTTCCTCCTCTCTTTCCGTGCTGCCGCGGGTGGTCGCCGAGTGGAAAATAATGTCTACGATGGTCTCGCCATCTTCATGGTCGACCCGAGCGAGCCCATGCAGCCTTCCTCCAGCAACCCGCTCGTATCGCCATGGGGCAGCGTGAACAATCTTACGTTGCTCGCTACAGTCTATTGCCAGCCAGGTTGGAACACCTACTCTGTCATCCTCGACACCATCAGTGGTATCCACCGCCTGGTCTTCTTCTGGTTCAACCAAGGCACGGGTATCTCAGCTAGCTTCCTTGGTGGCCCTGCGGCTGTCGACGACATTAGCATCCAATACATGTCCTGCCCCCGTCCGGCAGGCATCCGCATCACCCACCTCACCATGGCCTCCGCAACCCTCTATTGGCGTGGCTACGAATTTGGCGATTACCGTGTCACCCTCTACTCTCCTGTCTCAGGTATCATCTCTTCCGACGTGGTACACACCAACAGCATCAGCTACACCAGGCTCAGCCCAGGCACCAACTATACCGTCTCCGTCCGTCGTCTCTGTGGCGACAACGACAGCTCATTGGTCCCCACCTTCAACTTCATCACCCCCCAGTGCAACGATGTCACCTACGACACTATTATTGACAACACAGCCCCCACCAACGTCTCTTACAACATCCCCGTCAACACCTACTACAACTACTCCTACACCCAGGAACTGGTGCTCAGCTCCGAGATAAGTACGGCGGGCGAAATATCCGCCATCAATTTCAACTATAGCGGCGTAACATCCTTCAACATGACGGGCTGCACCATCTACATGGGACACACCACACTCAGCAGTTTCAGCTCCACAACCGACCTCGTAAACCCCGCCGACATGAGCATTGTCTTTGCGGGCAGCCTGAGCATCTCCTCCGGCTGGAACAAGATCCGCTTAAGCTCACCCTTCCTATACGACGGCAATCACAACCTCGTCATCGCCATCGACGACAACAGCGGCACATACCTGAGTCAATCCTACACCTTCTTGACTTCCCCCACACCGGCACAAATGACGATAACACTGTATAGCGATAACAGCAACCCCGATTGTAGTTCGTGGGCCACGCTCAACACGTTTGACGGAACAAGGCAAGTCTACGCCTACCGCAACGTCATGTCGCTTGATATCTGCGCTCCCAACGAGTGCCCGACCCCCATCCTCCGCGACCCCATCGTGCGCACCAACAACGTCACCCTGCGCTGGCGCAACACCGGCTCTGGCTACAATGTCGGCTACCGTCTCGCAACCAGTAGCAGCTGGATCTCCAGCAACATCTACACCACCGACACCTTCTACACCCTCAACAACCTCCACCCCTATACCGACTATGTCTACCGTGTCCGTCAGCAATGTGACACCAACGGCGTCTCCAACTGGATCGAAGGCACCTTCAACACCGCCGACGTGCCCTGCCTCTCGCCATTGGGCCTCCGTGTTGTCAGTGTTACAAACAACCAGGTCAAATTGGCATGGACACCCGAAGAGAACAACGTCAGCTACCGTATACACGTATTCAACACCTATTACGATGTGTATAAGACACGCGCCATTGCCGGTTACACACTCACCGGGCTCGACGCCAACACCCGCTACTATGCCTCCGTCCAGGCCGAGTGTCAGGGCTTCGACGAACCCAGCGAATGGAGCGACACCATCTCTTTCATAACCGATGTCTGTCCCGATGTCACCAACGTTACCGTTAGCAATGTCCAAGGCAACAGCGTCGAGGTCGACTGGACCGAAGGCGGTCGCGCCGACGAATGGGAGATTGAGTGGGGTCTCGAGGGCTTCGATGCCGGTACCGGCGTAACCGTCGTCGCCGACCACCACCCGTTTACGGTGACAGGCCTCACCGGCGAGACCACCTACGACATCACCGTCCGTGCCATCTGCGGCAGCGGATTCTTCAGCGAGAACTGGTCCAACCGTGTCACCTTCACCACGGCCTATAGCAACATCAGCAGCGTCACCGACGATGCCCGCGTCCGCCTCTTCCCCAACCCCACCAGTGCCGATGTCGAGCTCTCGCTCCCCGTCACCACTGGCGAAGTGCTGGTCGAGGTCATCGACGTGGCCGGTCGTGTGCAGCTCTCCACCACGCTGCCCAGCGGCACCGAGAAGACAACCCTTGCCACCTCGCAGCTCGCTCAGGGTGCCTACTATGTGCACATTGTAGGCGGTGACATCAACGCTATCAAGAAACTCATTGTGAAATAGCGCCGTCACACCAATCGCAGCATTACCGGTACGGCTCCACCGCCGTGCCCATCATACGAAAGGGCCATCCGTCGGGGTGGCCCTTTCCTTTTTTTCCGCACAAATCCCTCCGCCCCCCAATGCCGACCCGACCTTCCCCCAACTCCCTATCCCGTGCCTCCTTACCGATTTCTACCGATTCTTACCGATTGGGATGCACTTTAAGGCTATGAGAGCCATAAAGAGTCGATTATGTGGCGGCAAGAATATCACTGTTCGCGGGAGCCAGGTGGGGGAGAGGGTGGGGAGAATGCGGATTTGGGAGGTGCGAAGAAGAAAAAAGACGTTATGTCAAAAAAATAGTGTATCTTTGCAAATCAAATAGCAGTGTATGGCCACCAACAAGAGGAAGATTATCAACGACCCTGTATACGATGGTTTTCTAACCATCGAGGACGACATTATCTACGACGTGCTGTCGCATCCCTATTTCCAACGCTTGCGGAGAATCAAGCAGTTGGGGTTCACCTGTCTGGTGTATCCGGGGGCGGTGCACACACGTTTCAGCCATGCGCTGGGGGCGTTGAATTTGATGAACCGTGCGTTGGACGTGCTGGCGGTCAAGGGTGTCGAGATGACCCACGACGAGGTGCTGGGGGCACGGCTGGCCATATTGTTGCACGACATCGGGCACGGGCCTTTCTCGCACACGTCGGAGTATATGATTGCCAACCTGCACCACGAGAGTTGCACCCGCCTGTTCATGGAGCGGCTGAACCAGGAGTTTGGCGGACGGCTGGCGACGGCCATCAGCATCTTCAGCGACACCTATCCCAAACACTTCCTCCACCAGCTGGTGAGCAGCCAGTTGGATATGGACCGCCTCGACTATCTGGGGCGCGACAGCTTCTTTACGGGTGTGAGCGAGGGCATTGTGGGCACCGACCGCATCATCAGCATGCTGAACGTGAGGGACGACCGTCTGGTGGTGGAGGAGAAGGGCATCTACTCGGTCGAGAAATTCATCATCTCGCGTAGGCTGATGTATTGGCAGGTCTACCTGCACAAGGCCGTGGTGGCTGCCGACATGTTGCTGGTGAACATCCTGCGTCGGGCGCGCGAGTTGGTGGCACAAGGATGCCGCTTGGGCATTGAAGGGCAGCCGCTGCACGACTTCCTTACGCACTGCTATACGCAACAGGATTTTGAAAACGATGCCGAACTGCTTGACCGTTTCGCTCGCCTCGACGACAGCGACATCGATATGGCTGTGAAGTGCTGGATGGCGCATCCCGACAAGGTGTTGCAGACGCTGTCGGAACATCTGGTGAACCGCTCGCTCAGTGCCATCCGCGTGTCGGACCGTCCCTTTGCCGAGGAGACGGTGGCGACGTTTCGCATGCAGTCGCAGATGCTCTACGACATTGAGCCGCACGAGAGCGAGTTCTTTGTCAACACGGGCGTGCTGAAAAACCACGCCTACGACTACAACGACCAGGAAATCATCGTCCTGTTTAAGGATGGCACCTGCCGCGACATCGGCGAGGCGAGCGACCAGCTGGACCGCCATTTCCTAGAGAAACAGGTGACAAAATACTATATTTATTTTCCTAAGTTATTAATCAAGCAATAAGCAAGATATGAAAGTTCATTTTATTGCCATTGGCGGCAGCGCGATGCACAATCTGGCGATTGCCCTGCACTTGAAGGGTTACGAAGTGACGGGCTCGGACGATGAGATATTCGACCCCGCCAAGAGTCGGCTACAACGCTACGGGCTGTTGCCCGAGAGTTACGGGTGGCATCCTGAGCGCATCACGAAAGGCCTCGATGCCATCGTGTTGGGCATGCATGCCCGCGAGGACAACCCCGAGTTGTTGCGCGCTCAGGAGCTGGGGCTGAAGATTTACAGCTACCCCGAGTATCTCTACGAGCAGTCGAAGGACAAGACCCGCGTGGTGATTGGCGGCAGCCACGGCAAGACCACCACTACGGCTATGATACTGCATGTGCTGCAGCACTGCGGCATTGAGGCGGACTATATGGTGGGTGCGCAGTTGGAGGGTTTCGAGGTGATGGTGCGCCTGAGCGAGACGGCTAAGGTGATGGTCATTGAGGGCGACGAATACCTCACTTCGCCCATCGACCGCCGACCCAAGTTCCACCTCTATAAGCCCCATGTGGCGATTATTACGGGCATCGAGTGGGACCATATCAATGTCTTCCCCACGTTTGAGATTTACAAGGACCAGTTTGCCCAGTTCGTCAATCTGATTGAACCGGGCGGCAGGCTGATATATTGCAACGACGATGCCGAGGTGCGCGATGTGGCGTTGAAGAACAGCCGCACCGATATTGCCAAGCAGCCCTACGACGTACCGCCACACGAGGTGGTAGAGGGCATCACCTACCTCACTGCCCACGGACGTGTCCCTCTGCGGGTGTTTGGTCGCCACAATCTGCTAAACTTGACGGCTGCACGCTATGCATGCAATGCCCTTGGCGTGAGCGACGAGCAGTTCGACGAGGCGATACAGAGCTTCGGCGGAGCCAGCAAGCGGCTGGAGTTGGTGAAGAAAGGCGATAGTGCTGCGGTGTATAAGGACTTTGCCCATGCACCTTCCAAGTTGCGTGCCACCATCGCCGCCATGAAGGAGCAGTATCCCGACCGACGACTGGTAGCGTGTATGGAGTTGCACACCTTCAGCAGCCTCACCGCCGAGTTCCTCAAGCAGTATGCTGGAACTATGGATAGGGCAGACGTGCCCTTTGTCTATTACAGCCAACACGCCCTACAGCTGAAGAAACTGCCCAACCTCGACCCCGAGCAGGTGCGGGCGGCGTTTGCTAATGAGAAGGTGAAGGTGTTTACCGATAGTGGTAAAATGATAGATTGCGTGAGATTGTTATTCCGTGATAATGAAAACACCAACTTGCTGATGATGTCCAGCGGCAACTTCGACGGCATTGACTTCAAACAGCTGGCCGACGAACTGATATAGGCAGCTATGAAGACCGAAATCTCACACGGAGTATGGCAGTTCAGCCGTAGCAAGAACAAGCACTCGGTGCTGTTCTATTTCTACAGGTATGCCCTGTTGACTTTTGTCGGTTTCATGGTAGTGGTTCTGTTGATAGAGGTGATAAGTGATGGCTGGGAGGCTTTAATTGGATTATTCTATGACAGATTTATGCGGATAGCACTCCCGGCAGCGGCCATTTACACTCTTTTTGTCTTGTGGGTTGGCAAAGGAAGTTTGGTGGAGTCGGTAACGATAGATTATCAACAAAAGGAAATACGAGTGACACATTATCGGCTGCCATTTACTTTGTGCGAGCGAAAACTGTCGTTCGACGGTTTCAAGTGGGATGTGTTGAATGGTGGTCGTGGCTGGGACCGTCTGCGGCTCAAGCCTAAAGAGGGGAAGAGAGTAGTTATATGCATGGACCATTTGGGTTGGAAGATTGATGATTGTTGGGCATTAATGGGTGCCTTGTCTGTTATAACTCCAAAAGATAAAAGATAGTATGACTAAATTTCAAATAGGGGACAAGGTAAAGTTCCTCAACAGTATCGGTGGCGGTGTCGTCACTAAGATTACGCCCGACTTCGTATTCGTGCGCGACGACACGGGTTTCGACATGCCCATGCCGCCAAATGAGCTTATTCGTATGGCCGACCAAAAAGGGGTGGCGAAGGTGTTCAATCAAGATGTGCCGGGCGAGATGCCTACCGCCGAAGAAGCGAAACAGGCAGCAGAGGCAGAATCGAAGGCAGCTGCCAAGGAGGCAGAGCTGAACCGCAAGTTGAAAGAGAAGTTCACTGGCTCGCCTGATGATGACGATGTCGACAAGTTGCGCGAGGAGAATGTGCGGCTGCGGTCGCAGGTGGCAAGTTTGCAAGACCAAGTGAAGAAGTTGAAGGCACGGCTGGAGCAGGTGCAGTCGCACAATGCCCAGAAGCTGAATGAGAACGTGCTGCTGCAATACATGGTGCGTCCCGGCGAGGCGGAGGTGGACCTGCATATCGAGGCGTTGACCGACCATCCCGAACGCCTCAGCGACGTGGAGAAGCACGAGTTGCAGAAGCGTTTCTTCCGCACCTGCTTGAACCATGCGCTGCTCAACGGGTTTAAGAAGGTGGTGTTTATCCACGGCGTGGGTCGTGGGGTGCTGAAGACCGAAATCCACAACGAGCTGGATCTGTACGACAATGTGCAGTACGTCGACGCACCCATGTCACTTTACGGCGCAGGAGCCACCGAAGTGTATATTAAATCAAAAAAGTAATCCGAAAATTCAGAATAGTCCGAATAATCAGAAAACTCCGAAAAATAATACCCTATGAGCACACAAATACAAATAGGCAACCTTACCCTTGGCGGTGGAGCCCCCATCCGAGTCCAGTCCATGACCAACACCGACACTATGGACACCCAGGCCACCGTCGAACAGACCCTGCGCCTCGTTGAGGCTGGCTGCGAGCTGGTGCGCATCACCGCTCCCGATGTCAAGGCGGCGGAGAACCTATATAACATCAAGAACGAGCTGGCGCGTCGCGGCTGCAACGTCCCGCTGGTGGCGGACATCCATTTCAACCCCCTGGCAGCTGAAACGGCGGCCACCATCGTAGAGAAGGTGCGTGTCAATCCGGGTAATTATACCGACCGTAACACGGGCAAGACCCATTTTACCGAACAGGAATATGCCGACGAGCTGAAGCGGATAGGGGAGAAGATGTCGCGCCTCATCGAGATATGCAAGCAGCATCACACCGCCATGCGTATCGGCACCAACCATGGCTCGCTGAGTGAGCGCATCATGAGTCGCTATGGTAACACCCCAGAAGGCATGGCACAGAGCGCTATCGAGTTTGCGCAGGTGTGCCGCGAACAGGATTATCACCAGCTGGTTTTCTCCATGAAGGCGAGCAATGTGAAGGTGATGGTGCAGAGCACACGCCTCTTTGTCGAGAAGATGCACGCGCTGGGCATGGACTACCCCATCCACCTCGGTGTCACCGAGGCGGGCGACGCCATGCAGGGCCGTATAAAGAGTGCCGCAGGCATTGGGGCTTTGCTTATCGACGGCATTGGCGACACCATCCGTGTTTCCCTCACCGAAGACCCCGTGGAGGAGATTCCCGTGGCATACGGCATCCTGCAGGCTGTGGGAGCCCGTATCAGCCAGTGCGAATACATCGCCTGCCCTTCGTGCGGTCGCACGCAGTACGACATCCAGCAAGCCCTACAGCAGATAAAGGCGCACACCCAGCACCTCAAAGGTGTCAAGATAGGCGTGATGGGCTGCATCGTCAATGGCCCCGGCGAGATGGCGGACGCCCACTACGGCTACGTGGGCCAAGGCGCAGGCAAGATAACCCTCTACAAAGGAAAGCAGGTGGTCAAGCGCGACATCCCCCAAGCCGCCGCCGTCGACGAACTAGTCAACCTCATCAAGGAAAACGGCGACTGGATTGAGCCGTGATTCAATGGAGAATGCTATTATTCAGATGATGACTGTTTTGAGTTAAATCACCCCGAAGGGGTGAGATATGAATAACGTTGCGGAAGTCGAGAGCAGAGCCGAACTTGTTCGAGCTATGCCGAGATGCAGCAACGTCTCGAAGAAACGTTGCGGAAGTCGAGAGCAGAGCCGAACTTGTTCGAACTATGCCGAGATGCAGCAACGTCTCGAAGAAACGTTGCGGAAGTCGAGAGCAGAGCCGAACTTGTTCGAGCTATGCCGAGATGCAGCAACGTCTCGAAGAAACGTTGCGGAAGTCGAGAGCAGATCCGAACTTGTTCGAGCTATGCCGAGATGCAGCAATGTCTCGAAGAAACACCGTGCATAGTACGGTGATAATCAATGTGTAACCGAACTGCGTCCCGATAGGGACGCGACAATAAGACAATTTGACTAAACCTGTCATCTGTTGTATTAGAGCGAAATTTTTTCTTTTGAATTCTTGTATATCAAATTAACTTTGTATCTTTGCATCGTGAATTGAGTAAAAATACTCAGTCTATTGAGTAAAATTACTCAATGCGTTGAGTAAAATGATACAATATGTTTGAACGTGTTTATTCTAAGGTAATTAAAGAACGACTGGAAGAGCCTCGGAGGTTCATCCAAATAGTGACAGGCCCTCGTCAAGTGGGTAAAACTACCGTTGTAAAACAAGTACTGGAATCATTGAAAGCACCGTGGTTGATGTATTCTGCGGATGAAGTACCAACTGCGCAGCGCGAATGGATTTCTTCCTGCTGGGATAATGCCCGGACGCAGTTGAAAACAGATAATCTGAATGAGATGGTGCTGGTCATTGACGAGGTGCAGAAGATAAAAGGATGGAGCGAGACGGTGAAAAAGCTGTGGGATGAAGATACTTTTCACGATACCCCAATCAAACTTCTTTTGCTGGGATCTTCGCGGGTGATGTTGGAGCGTGGGCTGGCAGACTCTCTGATGGGACGCTTCGAGACTATCAAGATGCCTCATTGGTCGTTCAGCGAGATGCGTGAGGCCTTTGGATTCACCCTTGAACAGTATATCTATTTTGGTGGGTATCCCGCTGCTGCACCTTTGATTGGCAATGAAGAGCGTTGGGCAGAATATGTCCGTTCCGCAATTATCGATGCCACCATCAACAAAGATGTTTTGGTGGATGCGGTGGTGAACAAGCCTGCCTTGTTGCGTCAGACCTTCGAACTGGCATCAGCCTATTCAGGCGAAGCAGTTTCGATGACCAAAATGATTGGGCAGTTGCAGGATGCAGGAAATACCACAACTCTATCATCATACTTAAATCTGTTGGACGAAAGTGGTTTGGTGTGTGGATTACAGAAATATTCAGCCGACAGTCTTCGTCGGAGGGCATCAATCCCCAAGTATCAGGTTTACAATAATGCACTGAAAAGTATCTACTGTGGAGCCACATTTCGGGAGGCCCAGGCCGACCGTCGTTTATGGGGACGGCTGTTTGAATCCGCTGTAGGATGCCATATTCTTAATGAGTCCTTCACCCATCGCGTCAGCCCCTTTTACTGGCGTGACGGGAATGATGAGGTCGATTTTGTGTTGCAGTATGGAGGTAAAGTTGTCGGTCTGGAGGTAAAGTCAAATCTGGAAAAATACAATACTGGCCTCAGCACGTTCCGCGACCGTTTTAGCCCCCATACCGCCTTTGTGGTGGGTTATGAGGGCTATCCCGTTGAAGAATTCCTCTCTGCCGATTTGCGTCTACTGTTCAAATAAGTCCCATTACGACCAGAATAATCCTTCGAGGCTGATTCAGTCGTTCCATAAGGGTTTTATACTCAGGCTTTATGGTTGTGTCTCTACATTTTACGCAGTGCGCTGAGTAAAATTACTCAGTCCATTGAGTAAAATTTTGGAATGCTTTTTAGTGTGCTTATTCCAAGAGCGTTATAGAGATATGATCTATGGCGGGGTGGGGCTTGATGAAAACCTAAAAGCAAAGCAGTCAAAAGACTCTCGTGAATTGAGTCGCTACAGTGTCCTGTGTGTGCCCCCCAAATTCGTAATTCGAAATTAGTCTTGTGGGATGATTAGTTCGGAATGTGAGTCGAGTTGATGTCGCTTCCAGTTCTCTGTGGCGAGTTCCTTCGAGGCGTTGGCATAGCAGTATTCGCATTGGTGCGGGCAAGTGTTATACTGCCCGATGTCCTTGCTAACCATGCAGACGCAGGCCGCCCGCTGCCCCTTGTCGGGCATCTTCTTCTTTTGTATGGCCGCTGTCCCGTCGTCCAACAATATGGCTCCTTGAGGCAAATCTACATTGCCGAACATGTCTCGCTGCACTGGAATCTTTGTCACACCAAGATAATCCATCAATGCCTTGTCCCTGTGGGCAAGACGGATTATCAAATCGTGGTCAATACAGCTGTTGTGTACCACACCTGGCAGGTCAATCTTCTCCCCGCAAGAGGCTAAGGTGAAGCCCCATTTCTTGTTTAATTCCACAAGCCGTTTGGCACAATCAACCATGTCCGGCTCATTCCATTCTACATAGTTGATATTCGACTCCTTCAGGTTGTGTTTCACCTTGCGGTAAGTGGCGATGTCGGCAAAGCTGAACACCAGTT
>JAEEIS010000114.1 GCA_016281475.1 Bacteroidales bacterium | reverse complement strand
GTTGGAGGGGTTCCAGTGGCGGCTGTAGAGGAAGTAGCCTTCGGTTTCGCCGTGGAAGGTCTCGGTCATGAGGTGTGCCTCGGGGAAGGTGAAGGTGGCGGAGTCGCAGATGGCGGGGTTTACGCCACGGTTGGCATCGCGGCCATCAAGACGCTGGATGGCGGTTGCGGGATCGAATTTTTTCATGATGGTTTATTTTTTTGTTAGAGTTATTTTGTGATTTTATATTTTTCGGAGTGGTCGGAGTGTGGAGTGGGGTCGGGGTTATTTGTAGAGGAGGAAGATGGTGGGGCGTTTGTGGAGTTGGGGAGGGTCGCTGAGCCATTGGCGGGCAAGGCGTGTGCGGATGTATTGTGTGGGGAGGGTGAGGTCGGTGGCGACACAGATGCGCGTGAGCGGTTGTAGGCGTGAGGCTAGGAAGTGGAGGAGCTTGTCGTTGCGATAGGGGGCTTCGATGAAGATTTGGGTCTGGTTGTCGCGGTGGATGCGCTGCTCGAGGGTGCGGAGGAGGGCGAGGCGGCTTTTCTCGTTGATGGGGGGATAGCCGTTGAAGGCGAAGTTCTGCCCGTTGAATCCGGATGCCATGAGGGCGAGGATGATGCTGTTGGGGCCTACGAGTGGGAGGATGTCGATGCCGTTGCGCTGTGCCATGGCGGTGATGAGGTTGCCGGGGTCGGCGACGCAGGGGGTGCCGGCTTCGGACATGAGTCCGATGTCGTGGCCTTGGGCAATGGGGTCGAGGTAGTGGATGATTTCGACGGGGGAGGTGTGTTCGTTGAGTTCGAGGAAGGTGACGTCGTCGATGGGATGGGCGTAGCCCATGCGCTTGAGGTGGCGGCGGGCGGTGCGGGTGTTTTCGACTATGAAGATATGGCAAGTGTTGAGCATCTCGCGGTTGTAGGGTGGCAGCGAGGTGTCGGGCTCTTCGGCCCCGATGGGCACGGGAAAGAGGATTAGCTTGGCCATATTTTTTTTAGTTTAGTGAAGATAAAAAATAAGGTGTAACGATGGTTGAGGATTAGAAGAAGGTAAATGGGGAGTTAGGACATACCCCGGCTTGTCGGCCACCCCTCTCAAGAGGGGACGAGTGGAGGTGGACAATACATTTTGCGACAATGTTATTGACAAATGTATCGTCCATTTTAACTTCCACTTTAACTCCCATTTTTACTCCTCATTGTTATATGTTTTTTTTTACAATCACTTAATCGTGTCAGTTTAAACTTTATATCATTTTGAGGTAGCCGACTTCTTGAGGTGTGAGTTCGCGGTAGCGGCCCCGTGGGAGGTCTTTCTTGGTGAGGCCGGCGAAGACGATGCGGTCGAGCTTGTGGACGTTGTAGCCGAGGTGCTCGAACATGCGGCGGACGATGCGGTTTTTGCCGCTATGGAGTTCGACACCGACGATGCGCTTGTCGTTGGCGGTCTGTGAGTATTGGATGTCGTCGACGTGGATGGGGCCGTCTTCGAGTTCGATGCCTTCGAGGAGCTGGCGCATGTCGTCGTGGGTGACGGGGCGGTCGAGTTCGACCTGGTAGATTTTGTAGACTTTGGTGGAGGGGTGGGTGAGGCGGCGAGCCAGGTCGCCGTCGTTGGTGAAGAGGAGGAGGCCGGTGGTGTTGCGGTCGAGGCGGCCGACGGGATAGATGCGTTCTTTGCAGGCTCCGTCGATGAGCATCATGACGGTTTCGCGTTCCTGCGGGTCGTCGACGGTGGTGATGAAGCCTTTGGGCTTGTTGAGCAGGAAGTAGCGTTTGCGCTCGGAGTGGATGGTTTCGCCCCCGTAGTTGACCACGTCGCCTTCGTGGACCTGATAGCCCATCTCGGTGATGACCACGCCGTTGACGCTGACGCTGCCTGCGGCAATGAGCTTGTCGGCTTCGCGACGGGAGCAGACGCCGGCGTTGGCGATGTATTTGTTGAGGCGGGTGGTGCCGTCGTATTCCTTAGGTGTTGGTGGTGGGGTCTTGGGCTTGGGCACGGGGTGCTTCTTGGGGCGGTCGGTACGGGCTTTCTTGCTGTCCTTGGTGTGCACGCCACGGCGGTTGCTGCCGCGAGAGGGTTTGGGACGCGCGTCGCCGTCGGCAGCGGGTTTGCCCTTGTTCTGTCCGAAACGTGAAAGACGGTCGTTGTCGATAGGGTCGGAGGACCGGGTGATGGGGCTTTTCTTGCCGATGCGTGGGCGGCGGCCGTCAGAGGTGGGTTTGTTGGGTTTGTTGTCCATGTTAGAAACGCATTTTGTAAGGGAAACTGGTGTCTAGTTCTTGTTTGTTACGGAGGTCGGCAACCTCGTCGGCAAGGTGGAGGAGGATGTCGAGATGCATGAAACGGAGCCACGAGAGGGCTTTGTCGTCACGACGGCAGGCGAGGACGAACATGAGGTTGGCCTCGTGGAGGTTATGCCGCACCCATTGGCGGGAGCGTTCGTCGCCGTCGATGGCGTGGCTGAGGATACCCAGCCAGTGGAAGTTGTGCTGTACGAGCCACTGCTCGGCCTCCACGTCGTCTTGCAGGAAGTTGGAGAAGGCCGCCAGCTCGGGGTAGTCGGCAGAGACAAGCCATTGGAAGAATTGTTGGTTCCCGCTGACGGCTTGCTGGAGGGCGAGCAGTACGCGCACGTCATATTGTAGAAGCCCTTTGTTTAGGTTATGAACGGATTTTGGCACCTAACTGGGTTTCGAGGTTTTTCTGGAGCTTGGCCATGACGGCTTCGATTTGCTTGTCGGTAAGGGTCTTGTCCTTGTCCTGCAGGATGAAGCTGACGGCGTAGGATTTCATGCCTTCGGTGATGCCCTTGCCTTCGTAGACATCGAACAGGCTGATGCGTTTGAGCAGCTTCTTCTCGGTGTTGAATGCCACCTGCTCGATTTCGGCAAAGGTCACCTTCTTCTGCATCACGAGGGCGAGGTCGCGACGCACCTCGGGGAACTTGGGCACCTCGGCGTACTGGACGTCTTTGGAGGGATAGCTCTTGAGGAGGAGGGTCCAGTTGATGTCGGCATAGAAGACCTCCTGCTTGCAGTCGAGGCGTTTGAGGGTTTCCTTGCTGACACGGCCCATGGAGCAGAGGGTTTTCTTGCTGTCGCGGAAGACGAGGTCGATGCCCTCGGTGTAGAAATGCTGGGTGGTGGGGACGGTCTCGATGCGGCTGAGGTTGATGCGCATACGGTGCAGGATATTCATGACATGCGCCTTGAGGTGGTAGAAGTCGACGGGGGTGGTGGGCATCTTCCAGCTCTCGGGACTGACGGCACCGGTCATGAAGATGGAGAGGTGCTGGGTTTCGCAGTATTTATCGGTCACGCGGTCGCCGTCGTTGCCGGTCCGGACGTAGGTGTTGCCAAACTCGTAGAGCTTCTGGTCGTGAATCTTATAGTTGAGGTTGCGCACGATGCACTCGAGCCCGCTGTAGAGCAGGGTTTGGCGCATGACATTCAGCTCTTTGCTGAGGGGGTTGAGAATCTGCACGCAGTGGTCGGCGGGGAAGTCGGGGTTGGTGTCGTAGTATTCCGACTTGGTGAGCGAGTTGTTCATAATCTCGCTGAAACCGTTGTAGGTGAGCATGTCGCTGACGATGTTCTGCAGCTGACGGGGATTGGGTTTCTTGGAGAAGGAGAGGCAGCTGCTGACGCGAGCGTCGACATGGATATTGTTGTAGCCATAGATGCGCAAGATTTCTTCCACCACGTCGCATTCGCGGGTGACATCAACCTTGCAGGTGGGGATGCGGAGCGACATGCCTTCGGCGGTCTCGGACACGATTTCGATGTCGAGTGAGGTGAGAGCGGTGCGGATGGCATCGATGGGCAGAGGCTGTCCGATGAGGTTGAAGATGCGGCGGTAGTTGATGTCGACCTTGGCACGGGGGATGGGGGAGGGATAGAGGTCCACCACCTCGGAGGCAACGGTGGCACCGGTGAGTTCCTGCATCAGCTTCACGGCGCGCTGGAGTGCCCACAGGGTGATGTTGGGGTCGCAGCCGCGCTCGTAGCGGAAGGATGCGTCGGTTTTGAGTCCGTGACGCTTGGAGGTCTTTCGGATGGACATGGGATTGAAGTAGGCACTCTCGAGGAAGACGCGCGTGGTCTGGTGGGTGACACCGCTCTTTTCGCCACCAAACACACCGGCGATGCACATGCCCTCTTCTTCGTTGCAAATCATCAAGTCGCGCTGGTCGAGTTTGCGTTCCATGCCGTCGAGGGTGACGAAGGGGGTGTCCTGCGGGAGGCGGCGCACCACCACGTGGTTGTTTTTAATCATGTCGGCATCGAAGGCGTGCATGGGCTGGCCTACCTCCATGAGGATGAAGTTGGTGATGTCCACCACGTTGTTGATGGGACGGATGCCGACGGTGCGGAGCTTGTTCTGCAGCCAGTCGGGCGAGTCGGTGACATGCACGTTCTCCAGCGTGATGCCGGTGTAGCGTGGGCAGAGGTCGGGCTCTTCCACGGTGACACGGACGGGGTTGGAGCCGTTAGTGGCCTGCGAGAGGTCTGCCACCTCGGGCCATAGGATTCTATAGGAGGCGTCAGCTTTATTATCTCCAGGCATAGCCTGGCGGGTGTTGAGGACGGCCACCACGTCGCGTGCCACGCCGATATGGCTGGTGGCATCGGAACGGTTGGCAGTGATGGCGACCTCAAGGGTGTAGTCTTCTTCGAGGTGGAAATACTCTTTGGCGGGCATGCCCACGGGTGCGTCGTCGGGCAGCACCATGATGCCGGCGTGGTCGGAACCGAGTTGCAGCTCGTCGGCAGCACACAGCATGCCTTCGCTCACCGCGCCACGCAGCTTGCCTTTTTTGATTTCGTAGAATTCGGTGTCGGAGGTGTAGATTTTGGTGCCAATCTGGGCACAGACCACTTTCTGTCCGGCTGCCACGTTGGGCGCGCCGCAGACGATGTGGAGGGGTTGCTCGCCGCCCACGTCGACAGTGGTCAGGTGCAGGTGGTCGCTGTCGGGGTGGGGTTCGCAGGTGAGCACTTGGGCGATGACCACATGTTCAAGTCCGCCCTTGATGCTTTCAACCTTTTCAACGCCTTCTATTTCAAGCCCGCTGAAGGTCAGCAGGTCGTCGAGTTCATTGGGAGTTAGGTCGGTGTCGACATACTCACGAAGCCATTTGTAGGATACTTTCATAAGGCTTTTATTTTTTATTTTTAATTCTTAATTTTGGCCCAAGTGTCTTTCAGCGAGCAGCTGCGGTTGAACACTAGGTGTTCGGGCGAGCTATCGCGGTCGGTGCAGAAGTAGCCCATGCGCTCAAACTGGTAGCGCATCGGCTCCTCTATGCCTTTCTCGTTTACCACCATGTGCGCTTCTGCCAACGAGGGCTCCAGCTTGCAATGCTGAAGCACCTGGAGGCTGTCGGGGTTGAGATTATCGAGGAAGGTCTTGCCTTCGGGGGCCTCGTCGGGAGCTTCGGTGGCAAACAGGCGGTCGAACAGGCGCACCTCGGCCTCAATGGCATGTTGGGCACTCACCCAGTGCAGCGTGCCTTTCACCTTGCGTCCGTCGGGAGCGTCGCCGCCACGGGTGGCAGGGTCGTAGGTGCAGTGGATGCAGGTGATGTTGCCTTTGGCATCCTTCTCCACGCTCTGTGCGGTGACGAAGTAGGCGTAGCGCAAGCGTACCTCGCGTCCCAGCGTCAGGCGGAAATATTTCTTGGGAGCCTCTTCCATGAAGTCCTCGCGCTCTATGTACAGTTCGCGGCTGAAGGGCACTTGGCGTGTGCCGTCGGCGGGGTTCTCGGGGTTGTTCACGGCATCCAGCATCTCGGTCTGCCCTTCGGGGTAGTTGTCGATGACCAGCTTGATGGGGTCGAGCACTGCCATGCGGCGCGGAGCCACCTTGTTGAGGTGGTCGCGCAGGCTGTTCTCGAGGCGCACGTAGTCGATGATGTTGTCGCGCTTGGCCACGCCGATGTCCTCGCAGAAGTTGCGGATGCTCTCGGGGGTGTAGCCACGGCGGCGGAAACCGCAGATGGTGGGCATGCGGGGGTCGTCCCAGCCGCTGACGTAGTTCTCTTTGACCAACTGCAGCAGTTTGCGCTTGCTCATCACCGTGTAGTTGATGTTGAGGCGGGCAAACTCATACTGGTGGCTGGGATAGATGCCCAGTTGCTGGATAAACCAGTCGTAGAGCGGACGGTGGATGTCGAACTCGAGGGTGCAAATGCTGTGAGTGATATTCTCGATGGAGTCGCTCTGACCATGGGCGTAGTCGTACATGGGGTAGATGCACCACTTGTTGCCCGTGCGGTGATGGTCGGCGTGCAGGATGCGGTACATGATGGGGTCGCGCAGCTGCATGTTGGGGTGTGCCATGTCGATCTTGGCGCGGAGCACCTTGGTGCCGTCCTCAAACTCGCCGTTCTTCATCCTCTCAAATAGGTCGAGGTTCTCCTCGATGGTGCGGTCGCGGTATGGGCTGTTCTTGCCGGGCTCGGTGATGGTGCCACGACCCGTGCGGATTTCCTCCTGGGTTTGGTCGTCCACGTAGGCAAGGCCTTTCTTGATGAGCAGCACTGCCCACTCATACAGTTGGTCGAAATAGTCGCTGGCGTAGTGCACCCCTGCCCACTCAAAACCCAGCCAGCGGATGTCCTGCTGGATGGAGTCGACGTACTCAGTGTCCTCTTTGACGGGGTTGGTGTCGTCGAAGCGCAGATTAGTCTTGCCGCCATACTTTTTGGCGAGACCGAAATTGAGGCATATCGACTTGGCGTGACCGATGTGCAGGTAGCCGTTAGGCTCTGGCGGGAAGCGCGTCAGAATACTCTTGTAGGTGCCTTCGTTGAGGCCCTGTTCGATGATTTCTTCCAAAAAATTGAGAGGCAGATTTCCTTCCATTTTTATAAGATATTCATTATATAGTGATTATACGATAATATTGTTGACACAATAATCTACAAAAATACAAAAAAAACATCAAAAATTAAAAATTAAAAATTAAAAATGGCTGTCGCACCATTGCGGCAGCCATTTTTTTTATGGTTGATATTAAATTTGATCAGAGCAGGTAGCCCAGGCCGACGAAGATGCCGGAAGTGGTGGTCTTCACGTTGTCGCGTTTGTCGAGGTCAAGGAAGCCCATGCGGTAGCCGCCGAAGAGACGGAAAGTCTGGAAGTCAAAAGCCACACCAGCGGCGCCCATCAGGTTGAACTGGCTGTTGTTGGAGTTCTCGCCGTACCAGTTGATGTTGTTATCGGTGTTCAACACATTCTCTTTGACGTTGGTGTTGCCTTTGAGGGCATAGCTGAACACGGGGCCTGCAAAGAGGGCGATGCGTGCGTCGCTGCCCAGCGGGATGGCGAAGTTGAACAGAACGGGCACATCGACGAGGATTTGCGTCTCTTTGGTCGTCGTGGTGACGGAAAGGAGGCTGTTCGTGGTGGTCTTAAAGTTGTAGCGCACTTGGCCGCCGAACGAAACGCCGATGTTGCCGGAGAGGATGTGGTTGTAGTTCACTCCGGCAAAGAGACCGTTCAGGTCGCTGGTGGAACTGCTGTTACTGATGGTTGTTGTGCTTGTCTGGGGAGCATAACCGATGTTCACGCCCAGCTGGGCATTTGCGTTGCTAGCAAACAGCATTACAAAAGCTGCTGCGAGGATTAATGTTACTTTTTTCATATGTATAAAGTTTAAAAGGTTTTCTCAAATCTCCACGTATCGCACGTATCACAAGTATAAGATACATGAAAATTCGCGAGATACGCGGAACTGATTTTCAATTTTCAATATGGGCAGACACTGGTGTCGGCCCATACAATTTAAAATGCCAGTCCTGCGCCGAGGAAGACGGTATAGGCCTTCTGGGTGGCATCAGACTCATACAGGCGGTTGAAGATGTTGCCAGTGATGCCGAGGTTGAGGTTCAGGAAGTCAATCTTGGCACCCAAGCCGCCCATCCAGTTGAGGTTGTATCGTCCCAGCTCACCGGGCACGCCTTGGTCGTAGTAGTTGGTCTTCACGTGCGGGTCGCCTTCATTGACCCAAGTCTCGCCCTTGGAGGTGATACCGACTAGCGCTTCCACGCCACCAAGAATGTACAGATACGAAACCTCGGAGACCCACATGCGCACCTTCAGGGGCACGGGTATGGCGATGGCATCTTCCTGTCGGGAAAAGTTGTTCACCTTCACGCCATTCTCCTCCTTATAGCCCTTGCCCGAGAAACGGGTGTAGTAAACGCCTAAGTCCAAGCAGACGTGGCGCGACAGTTCCACTGTCTGGGTCACTCCGGCATAGAAACCGGGGTAGACCTCTATGTCTTCTTTGTTGTTCAGCAGGGTTATCTTGCCGCCGCCGTTAATCAGGGTCTGTGCCGAAAGGCTGCCCGTCATGGCAAGCAGCGCGGCAAAAATAGTTAATTTGATAGTTTTTTTCATGGTAAGTATTTTAAGTTATTACAATTTTGTTTCGATAGGCGAGATGGCTTCTCAGTGTCGCCTCCTCGTCGTGCGGGGCGGTGCCAAGGCGGTTGTAGACATCGTCGATGCATTCGATAAGCCACTCATCATCGTCGCCCTTTGTCAGATGGAAGAACACATCATCACTCTTCTGCATGCTGTCGGGATTGTCCGATGCATGCTGTACCACCGTCACCACATACCATTGGCTCTCCCCGATGCGTTCGATGCGCTCGGCACGGATGCCCGGCCAGCAGTCCTGCCCTTGGATAAACATGTCGTAGTCAATCCAACTGTCGAGTTCGGCGTTGTGGCTCAGTTCCCACGCTTGGAACAAATCGTATGTCGTATAGCGTTGCACCAACTGCTGCACTTCAGTCCAGTCGGTCTGTTCGCCATGAGGCGGACAACACAGTGTAAGATACTCTTCGTAGAAACCCTTCAACAGGGCCTCGTGCCCCTCCTCACGGGCGCATCCCGCCATCAATAAGGCGGCAAAAACCAATAGCGTACCAATACGTCTCATAAGCGTAGCTTTCCCCCAATAACGACGCCACCTGCCCTTTAGTATATTCTTGGCAAAAAATATTCTCAGGTTTTGTCTCTGTGTTGGGAAAAATGTGTATTTTTCCTCTGAAAAAACATGAATTGCCATATAATAGTCACGAATAATTCATGAATTAATTCGTGGTAAATTGATGATAATTCGTGTTCTACCAATTATTTTTCATGGGTTTATGTATAAATCAAATATTTTTGTGTAAATTTGCAGCGGTTTAACAATAAATACTTTATTATGATGAAAAGAACATTAGTTGCTGTAATTGTTGCAGGTAGCCTGCTCTGCGGGTCGTGCACTTTTTTGGACAATTTGGCAAACAACCTCTCCAGTATTGCCAATTTGGCCAACTGTGAGTATTCGCTGAAGGATGTCACGAATGTCTCGGTGGCGGGTGTGAATGTGAAGAATGTCACCAGTGGCAACATCTCCGCCACCGATGTGGTGAAACTGGTCTCCGCCATCACCACCAAGAGTGTGCCGCTGGCACTGAATGTGAACATCAACGTGAAGAACCCCACTACCCGTACTGCCCTGCTGACCATGATGGATTGGGCTGTGGATATTGCCAAGACCGAGTTTGCCACAGGGGTGACGAACCAAAATTACAATATCGGTGCCAGCACCACCACCACGGTGCCGCTGGGCGTGAGCACGGATTTGTACCGTCTCTTCTCGTCCGATGGACTGGAATCGCTGAAGACCTTTGCCAGCAGCTTCAACAGCCAGGGTACCTCCTCGCAGCTGGGCCTGCGCATCCGTCCCTCCGTGTCGGTGGCCGGTCAGACCATCAAATCGCCCTCGTACATCCAGATTATGAAACCTACTACCACTAATGCCACAAGTATTTCGACCTCTGGCAACACACTGGGACGAATCTGAGTATAGTGAAAACTAAAAAGTAAAAGCTAAAAGGCGTCGACACCTTTTAGCTTTTTCTTTTTTTGTTTAAACCTTTCTTAGAAGCCCATGCCGAAGAGCTGCCAGTATTTGTTTTCCAGCTGGCTCCAGGCGAAGGAGGTATTCTCGTATTGCTGGCGGGTGAAGTTGTTGAGCGAGGCGTGCGCGTCGGCGGTGCGGCCGATGCGGTCGTAGCGGGTGGCTTCGCGCTCAAGTGCCTCGAGGCTGCCGAAAGCTTTGTCTTCAAGGCTTTTCAGCTCGGCCTGCATGGAGGCTTTGGTGCGCTGCCATGCGACGGTGGCGAGTTTGTTGGCCTTGCGGTATTTCCAGATGACGGCATCGGGGTTGTACTCCTTTTGTCCGCAGATGCTGTAGGGCTGGGGCAGCTCGCTGGTGCCGCAGAAGATGGGCACGCGGGGCGACTGGCCAGGGTTGTCGACCGACATCCAGCACACACCGCCCACGCAGTCGGGCAGCCAGTCGCGCAATTGGGCGACGAAGGAGTAGGAGCACCATGCCACACTGACCGTGCGGCGGAAGGTGATGGTGCCGGGGGCGATGGTGTTGAGGGTCTTCTGCATAGAGGAACTGAGCCAGGGGTTGGCGATAGGGCTGATGATAGTGTCCTCGTAGGTCTTGCCGTTTTTGTCCTTGCGGCTGACGGGCATCTTAATGTTCTGGCACATGTCAAGGTCAGTCCCTTCGTAGGTGCTGCGGAAGAGTTCCATCACCTCGCGGACGTCGACATCCTTGTCGGGACGCACGGAGAAGGGCAGCTCAGGCATGTCCATGTTCAGCTCGAGCGAAGGGGCAAGATGGCTGAGGATGAAGTATTCGCGCTCGCGGTAGTTCTTCCCGTTGGCATAGCTGCTGTTGAAGGCCTTCCAGAAGACGAACTCGCCCTTGCCGTCCCACAGGCCATAGCGGCGGGCGACGGACTCGATGTTGTCGGAGCACATGAAATACTCGCTATTGCCACGTTGCAGGCGACCGATGCGGGGGATGTTGCAGCTTACGCCCACTTGGTCGTCGGGGATGCGCTGTGCGGCCCATACGCCGCCGATGTTGCCCTTGCCTTCACCGAGGATTTCCATCTGCCACACCTCCTTCGTGTCGGCAATGGTGATGCATTCGCCGCCGTCGGCATAGCCGTAGATCTTCACGAGGTCGGCGATGAGGTGGATGGCATCGCGGGCGGTGGTGCAACGCTGGAGGGCGACGCGCTCAAGCTCCTCGATGAGGAACATGCCTGCAGGGTTCTTCAGCGTGTCGGGGCCGCCGAAGGTGCTCTCGCCGATGGCCAGCTGGTGCTCGTTGAGGCAGGGATAGGCGGTGTTGAGGTAGGCGTAGGTGTGTGCCACCTCGGGGATGGCACCTGCCAGACGCACGCCGGTGGTGTCGCCACGGAATGTGGTGTGCAGCGTGCCTTTATAGACCGGGTGCACCTCGCCAGCCTCGTGGTCGGCAGCGGGTTCCATGTACATCCAAGTGCGATAGCGACCGTCGCAGGTGTGGGAGGTGATGACGCTGCCATCCTTGGAGGCGCGTTTGCCTACCATGATGCTGGTGCAACTCTGTCCGTCAAATTCGGGTTGGCTGATCTCTTGTCCTCCTGCGGAGAATACGAATGCTAACAAGGCTAATGATAGTAGTACTTTCTTCATGGTGTTATACTTTTTTATATTTTATCTCATTTCAACTGGTTAGAGGTTACTATTTAGAGTTTAATGTTTAAAGTTTAATGTTTAAGCTGGCGCACCAAATAGTTTTCAATTTTCAACTTTCAATTTTCACTTTTTATGATATTGTAGAATACTTGTGCGGCAATGGGAATGAGTTCGTCGGGGAAGTCGTAGTCGGGATGGTGTAGCTCGGCGTGATTCTCTCCGGCACCGATGCCGAACATGGCTCCAGGATAGTGCAGTAGGTAGTTGGCAAAGTCTTCCGACCAGCAGAATGGGGTGAGGACATATCTACTACGGCAACCGCAAACCTTTTCGATGTGTTCCACGTTCAGCGAATTATTCTCTGTGGCTCGGAACGGCTCGACCAGCGTGTGCTGCAGTTGTAGGTGATGGCGTGCCGCAATGGTGGTGACGGTGGCGATAGTGTCGGAGAGGAAATGTTCCATGCTGTCGTTAGTGAAAGCGCGCAGGGTGAACATCACCTCGGCGTTGCCTGCCGAGGTGCCGAAAGCCTCTTCTCCCAAACGGACGCATATCAGTGTTGCCTGCCGGAAAGTTTCGTCTGAGACATTGGGCAGGCTGTTCATCCGGCTCAACTGCTGTATGATTTCGGCCACGGCTAGGCCGGGATTGATACCTTTTTCGGGTGTGGAGGCGTGGGTCTCGCGACCGATGAGACGGAACACGATGCCTGTTGATGCGGCGGCGAAGGTATGGCGGTTCAGTATCACCGTGCCGAGTGGGAATCCCGGCAGATTGTGCAGGCCGTAGATGGCACGGATGTTATATTGTTGCAGTATCTGTGCGTCAATAATCTTCTGTGCGCCCATGCCTGTCTCTTCTTCGGGTTGGAATATGAGTATCACATTACGTCCCGATGGGACTCCTCTTTGGGCGATGTATTCCGACAACTGGAGCAGTATGGTGGCGTGTCCGTCATGTCCGCAGCGGTGTCCGATGGGCAGTGCATCGATGTCGCCCCGAATGGCTATGGTGGGGTGCGATTGTTCCTTTCCCCAAACGGCTATGATACCGAATCCGCCCACATGCTCATACACCCTGTCGGGGTGATACAGTGCCAACTGCCGCACGACGAGGTCGTGCGCGTAATGCTCGTCGCCTGATACGCCGGGATGGGCATGTAGGTCGTGTCGTATATCGGTCAGTGTCATTTGTGTGTGCGTACTAGTTGTTTGAATGTTTCGCCCCGTTCCTCAAAGTTCTTAAAACTGTCGTAGCTGGCGGCGGCAGGGGAGAGAAGGCATGTTTTGCCAGATGTGGTGACGCGGAAGCACCAGTCTACCACTTTCTTGTAGTCGTCTTCCTGCAACACCGCTATTCTGTCCGGCAGGCCGTGATGGGTACATCCCAATTCTTTCAGTATGCGTCTACCCGCTTCGCCTACGAAGGCCACATTGTGTAGACCCTCGGTCGCAAAGACAAGCAGTGAAATGATTTTACCATAGTCTATGCCTCGGTCGTATCCGCCCAGTATCAGGGTTTCCACGTTCGGGAGTGCCTTCATTGCGGCGATGGTGGCCTGGGGAATGGTGCTAATGGAGTCGTTGTAGAAGGTGATGCCGTGGTAGGTGCCCACCAGTTCCAGCCTGTGGGGCAACCCCTGAAACATTGCCAGAGCCTCTTCGAACTGTCTGTTGCTAACGCCCATTAGTTCACATATTTGCTTGGCGACAAATATATTGCTCACGTTGTGGTCGCCTTTGAGGGTGGTCTGCAAGGTATCGGCACCTGCTTGGTGGGCATCCTCTATCGAATAAGGGTGCAATGTGGTGGACATTACTGGTTTGAACTCTTCCACCACGCGGGTTAGGTCATCGCTGTCGGTACAGTAGAAGCAGTGGTCGCCTGCCTGCTGTTCCAGCATCATCCGCATCTTGGCCAGTTGGTAGCCTCGGTAGTCGTGGTAATGGTCGAGGTGCTCCTGGTATAGGTTGAGGATGACTCCGATATGGGGGGCGCGGTGTATGTTCTCCAATTGGTGGCACGACAGTTCTGCCACCACGATGCTCCGCTCGTCTAGCTGATCGAGGATGTCGAACAGCGGTATCCCGATGTTGCCCGCCAGCAGCGCGTGGGCCGACTGGCACAGACCATGCGACAGCACGTAGTGTATCAGCGATGTGGTGGTGCTTTTGCCTTTGGTGCCAGTCACCCCGATGGTCTGGTCGCCATAGACCTGCAAAAACAGGTCGGTCTGCGAGGTGAGGGTGTCCAACTCGCAGAGCCCCTCGAATTTCATGGTGGGTATGCCGGGCGATTTGATGATAAGGTCGTATTTCTTTTTCCCCAGCAGGGTGACGATTTCCTCATCGTTGTGTGCCACATCTGCATCGTTGTTAGGCAGCAGACAGCCCAGCAGGCGGTGTGTGCTCTGCCCCTCACGACCATAACCTGCAATCAGGATTTGTTGGTCGGATAATAACGATGTCAGTGTTTCGGCCTTATACAATGTTTTTATGTTTTGAGTTTATTGTTCGATGTTTAGAGTTTAACCTCCGACCCCATGAAATGTGCGAGTGTGTGCACCCATTCGGACAGCTGTTCGAATAGGGGTGCTGGGACGTTATGGTCGGTACCGAGGGAGTCGAGCGGGGTGTAGGGCAGTCTGGGCGAAAAGCCTTCCAGCAGCCTGGGGCGGGTGTGGGGATTGGCATACCACCTGCCGAGGGTCATGGCGATGGCGGTGTTCACCTCGCTGACGGTGCCAACACATTCGAACGGTTTCGTCTCAGCCTGCCCTGTCAGCTGGTGGAATTCGTGCAGCATGGTGGCATCGTCGAGCATGTCCTTCCCAAAGATGCGTTGTAGCCGGTGGGGAGCGATGAAGGGGCTGAGGATGATGTAGGCGAAGAGGCATTTGGCGCAATGTCCGCACCAGATGTCCTGCTTGCTGCCCGCGTTGCAGCTGCGGAACACCTCATGGTATTCGTCCAAACGGCTGAAGAGCATGGCTATCTGTAGTTCGGACAAAGGGCGTAGCAGACTGAAGTAGTTGTAGGCCGGTGACAGGTGCTGCCTGACGTAGGCGCGGAAGTCGTTTTCGAACTCCAGGCTTTTGGAATATTGGTGGTTTACCCCCATGCCGACGATAGTGTCTTCGTTGGCACTGCCTTCGTTGGAGAGGGCAATATTGGCGACACCGCACAGCTGTGCGGCCAGCAGGGTATAGAATGCCAGCATGGCGCTGAACGGGGTATGCCCGTTAAGGTATCCGCGGCTGTTGAGGTCGAGGAGCAGGGGGTCGATAGAACGACGAATGACAACCACATCGTCCATCGTCAGCCCGGCGGCCTCAATGCAGCCAATGGTGGCTCCGCGAGGATTCATAATGAGTGGGATGCCGACACCCTTGAGTATCTTTAAAGTCACCACGGAATCTTTTCCTCCCCCGATGGGAACGAGATAGTATTCAGTTGAAAATTGAAAATTGGAAAATGCAGTACATACCCCGCCATTTCGGCAAACATTCACTGGATGATTGCTCCCCTCCAGAACATGCCCCGGCTCTTCGGAGATACATCCACTGGAAGTTCCTCTCCCCTCTAAAGAGGGGACGGCGGCCGCACTAGGATTATTTCCATTTTCAACTACCATAAAGTCCTCGATAGTGGTGTGGATGCCGTTGGTATAGAAGAACTCTCCCAGCCCGTTGAAATAGATTTTCTTCCAAAAGGCAATCTGGCTGCCGTCCAGCGTGCCGCACTCCACCCTTACCTTTGGCGGGCAGGCGCATTTCCAGTAGCTCACCATCTCAATCATGCCGATGTTGAACACCAGCTTGTCGAGCACGGCTTTCGGTTGATGGAAATTGAGGAACGGTCGTGCAGGGATAACGGCTGTCGGATGGAAACAGATGTCTTTGCCGATACGAAACGTAAAAACGATGTGCAGCCCGTCGGACTGCACATCGTATCCGTACCTCTCGAAGACAAACTCAGGGTATGTCTGACGGAAAGAATCGTATTTTGTTTGGTCAGACACCTCTTTATTTCAGCTTAAATTCGCTTACACCTATCAGGTTGCCGTTGGCATAGAGGTTCACGCGGTAGATACCGGACTCCAGTTCCGTCTCGTCGTCTTTGCTCCAGCCCATTTCAAACTCGCGGCTGTCGCCCGTGAACTCGAAGGCCTGGACGGTGGTATAGGTGGTGCGCACGCCGTTGGCGTCGAACTTCTGCTCCACCGTTCCATTGTGCAGTACCACGTTGGAGGGCGTGGTGATGCAGGCGTAGATGGTGATGGTGCCGGGCTCCACCACGTTGTTGGCGAGCAGGTGGCCCTCGATGCGGAAGGCGTTGGTTGCAGAGGCACGCGATGTGGGGCGGCCAGTGCCGTTGGAGAGGCGTTTCAGCGGGGTGACGTTGAGGTCAGCTGTCGAGAGGACCGATGCGCGGCTCACCTTGGCAGCCATCTTGGCATTCTCCACAGCCACATTCTCTGCGTTGCGGCGGATGGTGACCACCTCGTTGCGCAGGCTGTCGTTCTCGTTGCGCAGCACGATGTTCTCGGCACGTAGACGCTCCAGCTCTTCCAGATACTCGTCGCACTGGGCCTGCAGCTGGGCCAGTTTCTTGTTGATAGAACCCTTGGTCTTTGCCACGTCGTTCTTGGTGCTGGCGGCGGCCTTCTCGGCGGCGGCCTTTGCGGTGCGGGCACTCTCGTTAGCCTCGTTCACGAGGGCAATCTGGTTGGCGAGCTCCTCCTGGAGGCGGGCAATCTCTGCCTGCTGGGTCGACACCTGGCCTTGCAGCAGGGCAATCTGTGCGGTGGCCTCGGCATCTGCGGTATTGGCATAGTCCGCGCGTTGGCCAAGCAGATAGGCCATGTGGGCGGTCAGCGAGTCGTTGATATTGGTCAGGGCTACCTTATCGTTAGAGAGGGCTACGATGCGGGCATCCTGCTCCTTCACCAGGCGGCGCAGGCGGGCGATGGTCTCCATGTCGCCGTAGCCCTCGGTGTTGCGCAGGGCGTCCAGCTCGGCGGTCTGCTGGTCGAGGCGCTGCTGCAGGTAGGCAATCTCGGCCTTCTTGGCCTCCAGCTGAGCGTTGAGCTTGCGCAGTTTGGCGTTGCTGACACTCTTGCCGCCCTTGCCGCTGCGGGTGGCCTTGACGTTGGTGCCCTTGCTGCCGCAATTGTTCAGTTGGTCAATCAGCTTTTGGATTTCCGCGGCCTGAGCCTGGATGGAACTGTCGCGCTGGGCCAGCTGCTGGGTATACTCGTCGCAGCTCTGCTGCATCTCCTGATACTCCTTCATGATTTCGTCCAAACGGGTCTGCATCTCGTGCACTGAGGGTCCGTTTTGGGAGTTCTGATTACAAGAAATGAGGCCGCCTACAGTAAGAAAAGTAAGCGCAACAATCGTGAAAATTGATTTCTTTCTGCTTGTGTTCATTGTATTTATGTATTTATTTCTATCTATTTTAAAAAAAAATTGTACTTTTGTAATCGAATTGCAAAGATAAATCTTTTTTTTTGAATAGTGACTTTTTTGATAAAAAAAATATGAACCGCCTGTTTGTAACAACCTTTCTCCTCCTTGTCGCCGCCGCTCCGCTCCATGCCGAAAGCGATACTGTTACACATTGTTATATCAATTTGCATGGGGGCATTGCCTACGGCCTCTACCGCGACCTCGGCACCTCTCCGCTTACCTACCGCGGGCTGCACCTCGCGCCAGGCCTCTCTGTGCTGGTGCAGAAGCCGCAATGGCGATACGAATCCATGCTGCTGACCGGCGTAGGAGGCTATGGCCTTAAGCTGGGTATCAACAATATGCAGACTTACGGCGGCCATGCGGTGATAGGATTTAGGGCATGGCGGCAGTTTGTCGGCCAAGGCGGTTGGCATCTATGGGCCGGAGGCTCTGTCGACAACCTTTTCGAGGGCCGTTACACACCTTCTCTCGGCAACGCCTGTGCCGGCTTTGGCAACTACGCGCGTGTGAACGCCGATGGCTGTGTGGAATTTCGCTACGACCGATGGCTGTTCCATGCGCGGATTCAGCTCAATCTGATCTCTCTCAATATGCGTCCAGGTTTTTCCTATATGGATAATTACGACCAGAATATTGCCAGTGAGACAGCCAACGCCTTCGACCAATATCGCAGCTATCTTTCTGTCGCAACCAGTGCTGCCACCGACATGGGGGCAACCCTACAACTCGCCAGCGGCAACCGCATAGGGGTCTCCTATTGCTGGAGCTACCTCACCTCGCGCACCACCTCCTCGGCTCCCCACCTCTTCCAATATGCCGACCACGCGATCCTCTTCCACCTAGGATTTGTTTTAAAGTGAAATTAGTGATTGGTGATTCTAAAATTAAAAATTAAAATTTTCAGATACGTTATGCGACATATTCTCTAACCTCTAACCCATGAAAAAATTCTCCATCCTCCTGCTTTTTGCCTTGGTCACAGCTTCGTGTGAGCGGGCGTTGATGTCCGACGACCTGCCCGCCACCGCTCCCGCCACTTTCGACTACCTCTGGCAGCGTTTCGACCAACAGTATTCCATGTTCGACGTGAAGGGTGTCGACTGGCAGGCCGTCTACGATAGCCTGCGCCCCCGAGTCTATAGCGGCATGAGCCCGGATAGCCTTTTTGCCGTCTGTGCTACCATGCTGGGCACCCTCAACGACGGTCATGTCAATCTCTATGCAGGATTCGACGTGTCGCGGGCCGACTCGCTCTACTACCGCTTCTACTCGCAGGGCGGCATCGACGTGAACACCATGGTGCTCAATTATCTCGGCATCGACTACCACAGCACTGGCGGCATGGCCCACACCGCCCTATGCAACGGCCGAGTGATATACATCCATTATGGCTCGTTCAACAACACAGTGTCCGTGTCGCTCTTCCGTCGCCTCATCCAGTCCTATCCCCAAGCAGATGGCATGGTGCTGGATATGCGTGGCAATGGCGGCGGCTCGCTCACCAATGTCGCCAACATCCTGACCCTGATGCCCTCGCACGGGCAATGTCTTTATAGCAGCCAAATCAAGTCGGGTCCTGCTCACGACGACTTCACCCCCTTGGTTGCCACCTACGCGCCCGACAGGTCGGCTGACACCTCGGTATTCACCCGCCCAGTGGTAGTGCTGATAGACCGTGGCTGTTTCAGTGCCACCAGCGTCTTTGCCATCTGCACGCAGGCATACGACAACATGGTGCTCATGGGCGACACTACCAGTGGCGGCCTTGGTCTGCCTGCCATGGGCGTGCTGCCCAATGGATGGCGCTACCGCCTGCCCGTCACCCGCGCCATAGCCCTCGACGGCAACAACTATGAGAACGGCGTGCCGCCCGACATTCTCGTGCCCTTCGACCGCCAGGTTGCGCAAACTCAGGGTCGGGACAACATTATCGATTCCGCCTGCAACTACTTATTAAAATTGAAAAGTGAAAATTGAAATGGAAGTAAAAATGGAAGTTAAAGTGGGAGTTAGAACATACCCCGGCCTAGCGGACACCCCTCTCAAGAGGGGAAGTGGACAATACATTTTGCGACAACACTGTAGACAAACGTATTGTCCACTTTAACTCCCTTTTATAACTCCCCTTTTAACTCCCCCTTTAACTCCCTTCTAGCCCCTAACCTCTAACCTCTAACCTCTAACCCCCTATGAACATCCTAATTAGAGCCAGTTACCCCAACTACCACATGGTGAGCCGTTATGCAAAGCAAGGCCCCGAAGTGTTTAACTGCGATGTGGACGACGTAAAGAACACACTGGAAGGCAACAAGCCTGGCACGGTGATATATTCATACGAGGATGGTGGCGAGAAACACGAGTTCCCGCCCCGATGGTACGATATGTATCTGCTGTTGAAGGCAAAAGAAGAGAAACCGGAATACTATCTGCGCCTGATGCTGGCCGAACGTGACGGCACCGCCTCGGCGAAGCAGTTGGCGGAGCTGGCGAGTGTACGCCGTCAGTTTCACGAGGAGATTATCTCATACGTCGAAGCCAACCCCTTGCCCGACAACGACGAACTGGTGACGCCATTGACCGACCGCCAGTACACCGACGACGAAATCAGCCACAAGGGACGTATGCTGGTGGAGCTGACGCAGAATTGCTACCCCGTGCCCGACTTCGTAATCCTTACGGCGGAGTGCTACAAGCATCCCGAGCATCTCAAGGAGCGGCTGAAGCAGGCTATCCACTATCTTGAGGTGATGACCAACTTGCGGCTGGGGGACAATAGGCACCCCCTGGTGTTTGCCATCCGTTGCGCCATGCCGCAGTATATTCCCGGCCTGATGCCCACGCTGCTGAACATCGGTGTCAACCGCACTGCCTACGAGGCACTGGCGCACAGCAAATATGGCGAGGCTATGGCCAACCGTGTGTATCTTTCAACCCTCCACACTATTGCCGAGATGCTGGGCATAGAAAACAAGTATGAGGTGTCGGACATTGCCCTTACCCCTGAACTGCAGCGCGAACGCATCGCCTTGATGGAGGCAGAGATAAGTGCCAAGGACGATGGGGCACTGCTGCTTTCCGACGCATTCTTCCAAGCATGGAGGCTGGTGGAACATGTGCGCAAGTTCTATATCGACAATCACGACCTCATTCTCACATTCATGCAGGGAAAACAGGCATCGCCATCGCTTATCCTGCAGCGAATGGTGTGGACTATCGGCAACGAGGAGTCGTATCCCGGTGTGCTCTACAGCCGCCACAGCCGCACCGGCAAGGGTAGCCAGATTGAGAGCTACCGCAATATCTTCGGCGAGGAGATTATGACGGGCGACGTGACTTCGGACGACCGCGCCTACACTCATCGCGAGTCTATCAAGCACGAGTTTCCGGCGGTGTACCACTTCCACCCGTTGCTGACGAAGCTGGAGGAACGCTACCGCTCGCCGGTGACTATCGAGTTTGCCGTCGAGTCGCGCCCCGACAGCCTGAGCCTCTTCTCTGTGCTGCAGTTGAATATGTCGGAGATGACGGGCCGGGCTGCGCTCATCTCCGCCATCGACCTGCTGCGCGAGGGTCGTATCGAGAAACAGAACGTGGTGGACATCATCAAGCCCTACCATCTGCGCCAGATTGTCTCCAACTCTATCGACGAACGTTCGTTCGGGCGGCTCACAGTCTTTGGAAGCGGGCTGAGCGTGCTGCCCCGTACAGCCATCACGGCGGTGCTGTGCTTCAGCGCGGGCAAGGCGCGCGAGATGGTGGCAAAGGGGCAGCAGGTGTGCCTCTGTCAGGAACGTTTTGTACCCGAGGACACTATCGTGCTCAACGAGGTGCACGCAATCCTCAGCATGACCCCCGCCGCCATCCACGTCGTAACGGCCTGCAGGGGTTACGGTATCCCCGCCCTGATGAACCTTCATAACTACGGCATCCGCATGGAGATGCGCGACAGGCAGTGGGCACTGGTGAATGGCGAGGGCGACGAACTGCACGAGCTGGACACTATTACCATTTCCAGCTATCATCAGACCATCTACCGAGGCGTTGCCGACTTCCGCCCTGCCCGTTTTGCCAAATTCCTGAAGGGAGAGCAGGTGCCGTTGGCCGACGACGAGGTGGGGTTTTTCAACGACATGAAGAGTTCATACGAGACCTATCAGCAGATCGTCACCAGCCAAAAGGCGTCGGTCATCGACGATGTGGACAAGTTGGCACGCATCATCCGCCTCGAGCTGCAGGACAAGCCCGACATAGCCCGCGAGGTGGTGAACCGCTGGTATAGCGACCACTCCGACCTATATGTGCATCAGGTACTGCAAAGCCGCATGGGGTCGCATCAGGACCAGTCGCGCGTGTTCGACCTGCTGGACGACAGCCGCAAGGTGCATTTCTTCCAAAAGGTGTCGCAGACCTGTATCGGGCAGGGTCTGTCGGGGCTGAAGGCGGGTTCGTTTATGATAGGGCGCTTTGTGTCGAAACCGATGCCGACAGCAGTGTGGAACAGGTTGACCGATAAGCAGGTGGCATTCCTGCTGAACGAGTATGTGCTCTACGAGAAATACCAGCAGGTGCTGGAAGAGGTGGGCGAGATAAGGCTGGTGCGGGCGCACAGCCGCATCGAGACAGAGGGCATCGACAACATGGTAATCAACAACTTTGAGTTGCACAAGTTCATCCCTCTACATCTCGCCACGCACGACTGGGCATCGGTGGCAGTGGCGTTGGAGGAGATTGAGCATCAGGACAACACACATATCCTAGTGGAAAAACTTTCGCGTCCCACGGACCAGGTGTACGACCTGTCGCAGCAGTGGGTGCGGGAAGAGTTTGAGAAGGCCAGAAAGGAGGGACGGCGATGAATTTTAGATTTTCGATACTCTTGTTTGTCGCATTGGCGGCAGGGGCGCGGGCGGACACGATAGAGCCTCCCCGCAACCACGATTTCGGAACCCTCTACGAACTGCAGCAGCGGCGCACCCCGCCGCACGACCGCCTTTGGCTGGCCATGAGCAACAGCCTGGCTCTCTCGGCCACGCCCGCGGTGGGGTATAGCCTGTATGGCTGGGTGGCGGGCGACAGGGCCGCCCTGCACGACGGTGCCGAGCTGGGCGGATCGTGGCTGCTGACTTTTGGACTGACCATGGCACTCAAATGGATAGTGGCCCGACCGAGGCCTTACGCCACCTATCCGTCCGACTTGGTTTGTCTGCAGCCTTTGCCCGACCCTTCGTTCCCATCGGGCCATACGTCGCTCTGTTTCGCCACCGCAACGTCGCTGTCGCTGATGTACCCGAAATGGTATGTGGCGGTGCCTGCCTTTGCGTGGGCTGTGGGGGTGGGCTACAGCAGGATGTATGTGGGAGCGCACTATCCATCGGACGTGATGTCGGGGGCGGTGCTGGGCATAGGTTGTGCGGTGGCGGCACACTGTGTGCGACAATGCATCATGCGCCAGCACCCTGAAATAGCCCCCATGTCGGGCGCGGTGATGCTGCCGCTGACGTTTGTGTTTTGAGAGTGATTTTAAGTAACCTCCAATTATTATTATGAACACGCATTACACGAATCTAACGAATTGCTATTCGTGTCATTCGTGCTATTCGTGTTCGAAAAAAACGAATATTTAGTGGTTATTTTTAATTGAAAGATGAAAACAGGAAGACATACCCCAGACTTGCGGCAAACATCCGCTGGAGGTTTGCTCCCCTCTCAAGATGGAACGCGAGTGGGCAGGCAGACTAACGTCCAATAATTTCAATTTTCAATTTTCAATTCTCAATTTGCCAAGCAGCCTACCAGACGGTCGGCACCTTCGAATATCTCGCTAATGCGGGTGGCGACCATGTAGGCGGGGGTGGTGTAGACGCGGTGTTCGCTATCAGCGCAGACATCGGTGGCGTTGCAGCTTTCTACGCGTGCACCCAGTCGTTTGGCAATTTCGGCGGGTGGGCATGGCTGTCCGAGGGTCAGTGTCACCCCTTTGGGTCCGAGGACTTTGGCAAGCACCATGGGCGCGATGCACATGGCCAGGATGGGCTTGCGCACGCTGTAGGTGTCGAGGATGGCCTGCTCGACGTCGGGTCGCACGGTCATGTCGGCACCGTCGAAGGCGAAGGTGGAGAGGTTGCGTGCCGCGCCCATGCCGCCGGGCAGTGCCAGCGCGTCGTAGTCGGTGGGACAGTAGTCGGCAAGGGGCTGGATGTTGCCGCGGGCAATGCGGGCGGACTCGACGAAGAGGTCGCGCCGTTCGCCGCTCTCGCTGCCGTCGAGGTGGCTGACTACGGAGTAGTCGCCGTCGGGGGCGAAGCATTGGTAGTGCCATCCACGGCGGTCGATGGCCAGCATGAGAGAGAGGGTTTCTTGGAGTTCGCTGCCGTCGCGGTTGCCGCAGCCTGAAAGAATGATTGCTATTTTCATGGGATTAAAGTTTAGAGTTTAGAGGTTAGGGGTTAGAGGTTAGACGCGGTAGCCAATTCTCTAACCTCTAACCTGTTAATTTTCAATTTTTAACTTTCAACTTTCAATTTATTACAGTCCTAGTATGGCTTCGATTTGCTCGGTTTCGCGGACGTTGCGAAGGCGGGTGTCGACGACATGCGCCTCGGTGCCTTTGAGCAGTTCGGCAAAGTGTTCCTGAACGGTGATAATGGCTTCGAGCTGGCGGATGTAGAGGTAGAGTTCGGAGAGGTGGTTGACGGCCTTGATGTTGAGATATTCCTTGTCGAGCTTGCTGTAGGCCTTGCGCAGGTTGCGGAACGACTGCATGTCGGGCTGTATCTTGTCGCCCAGCTGGCGGTAGGTGTCGTAGAGCTTGATGGCGCGTAGGCAGTTGAGCTGCATGTCGTAGTAGTCGTTGAGCTGGCTGATGAAGAGGGTGCCGCCCTGTACGTCGATAAAGGTGGGGGTGAGGACGTAGTGTTTGCGGATGTTTTGGTAGCCGTTGTATACCACCAGATGCGACATCCAGCCACGCGAGATGCTGTCAGCGGTAGAGTTAATCAGCTGGCGCATAGCGAGGATTGTGTCGAATTGGCGTTGGATGGTCTCGAAGTTGTCCATCTCGTAGCCGAATCGCATGGCATCGTGGAGGGTCTGGTATTTGGGCGCGATGGGGTTTGCCTCGCGGGTTTGCTTATAGGCCTTGCTGATGTCGGAGTATTTGGGCGAGCTGTTGCGGGTGATGCTGTCGCCGTGCTGCTGGATGGCCTTGAGGCGGTCGTAATCGCGCAGGTAACATTCCTGCACTTGGATGAACTCGTTGAGGTTGTCGATAAATATCTCGGCATCGAGGGTGGTGTTGAAGGCGGGGATGGTGTTGACCGTGGCGGCCACCTCCTGGTAGGTCTTGGAGGCGTCGCGGAAGGAGGATGAGTAGAGGTTGACGATGCGCTTGGAGGTGGCGGCAATCTTTTCGCGGAGGTCGATGACCGTAAGGTAGCTGTTTTGGAGGTCGATGATGTTCTGGAGCGATGCGATGTATTCGTCGTATTCGCGGATGGAGGCAAAGGTAGGTGGCGGCACGGCCTGGCGAAACACGCGCTGGTAGGAGCGCAGCACGTCGCTGTGGTTGTGTCCGCAGCGCACTTTGAGGGTGTTGCCGAAGTTGTTGATGCGGGCGGTGTAGTTGTTGTTGCTCAGTAGGTTGCTGATAACACTCTGCTGGAATAGCGAGAATCGGTCGAGACTGGCAGCGTAGAGGCTGTCGGCACGACGGTTGGAGAAGTCGTACCGGTTGTAGACCGAGAGGTAGGCGTAGTAGAGGTCTTTGAGCTCTTTTTTCCGAGCCTTGTCGCTGATGCCGATGCCCTCGCAGGCGTTGACGATGGTGCGGTGGTTGCGCTGTATGCTGTCTTTGCGCAGGTTGAGGGCGGTCTGCTGGATGGCGTCCTGACGGATGTGTTCGCGTTCGATGTATTGGTGGGCACGGCGGAGCACGGTCTCCGACAGGGTCTTGATTTGCAGGGTGTAGTGGGCATAGTCCTCGATATAGTGCGTAGCGTCGACCCACACGGTGTCGTTCTGGTGGCGGTAGTCGTAGAGCAGCACGTTCTCCATGGCCATCAGCCGGGCGTTGATGGTGACGCAGGTATCGGTCATGGCGGGGTTGGTGCCACCGAGGCTGTCGAGGTAGCGCACCACATGTATCGTGTCGTCGAGGAAGATGGGTCTGATGCCGAATCCGGGAGCCAGTTCTTTAAGCGACACGGGTATGGGGCTCTGTGCATGGCTGCCCAGCATGGCCGTGAGTAGCAGGATAAAGAGTATGCTTTTTTTCATGATTGATTAATTCTCATTCACCAAAGGAACTGCCGTCGAAACAGTGCGTACACACTTGGCACTTGGGCAGGCCGATGGCTTTGCATACGGTGTCGAGGCTGTTGAACTTCAGCGTGTCCACGCCGATGGTCTTGCGGATGGTCTCCACCATGGTGGCATACTGTTTGGAGGTTTCGTCGCGGTAGGCTTCGAGGTTTCTGACTTGGCCGCCTTCCAGCTCTTCGATAACGCGGCGTGTAATCAGTTCGCGGTCGGTCTTGGAGGTGGAGAAGTTGAGGTACTCGCACCCGTGCAGCAGGGGCGGGCAGCTGATGCGGATGTGGATGTGCTTGACTCCGTTGGCATAGAGCATACGGGTTTGGTCGCGGAGCTGCGTGCCGCGCACAATGCTGTCGTCGCAAAACACCACGTTCTTGCCTTCCAGCATCTTGTGCGAGGGTATGAGTTTCATTTTTGCCACCAGGCTGCGTGCCTCCTGGTTGACGGGCATAAAGCTGCGGGCCCAGGTGGGGGTGTATTTGAGGATGCCTCGTTTGTAGGGGATGCCCTTGCCCATGGCATAGCCCAGAGCCATGCCCACGCCCGAGTCGGGAATGCCCGACACATAGTCGGCCTCCACGTCGTCGGTGCGGCCCATCTCCTCGCCCAGGCGGTAGCGCACCTCCTCGGCGTTGATGTCCTCATATTCAGTGCTGGGGAAGCCGTAGTAAATCCACAGGAACGAGCAAATCTGCATCTTGTCGTTGGGGGCGGTCAGCTGGCGTATGCCGTCGTGGGTGATGAGGACGGCCTCGCCGGGCTTGATGAAGTAGCGGGTGGTGAAACCAAGATTGACGTAGCTATGGCTCTCGGATGCAACGGCATAGTCGTTGTCGCGCTGTCCCACCACGAGGGGGGTGCGGCCATAGCGGTCGCGGGCGGCGATGATGCCGTCGTTGGTAAGGATGAGGAACGAGACGCTGCCACGCACATGCTCGTAGACGTTGCGGATGCCGTCGGCAAAGTCCTTGCCCTGGGTGACGAGCAGTGCCACCAGCTCCGACGGGTTGGTGCGCCCCATGCTGAGTTCGGTGAACTGCTGGTTCTTGCTCAGGCACAGCTGCTCCAGCTCGTTGATGTTGTTGATGCGCGACACTGTGCATACTGCAAAACGCCCCAGATGCGAGTTGCACACTATAGGCTGCGCGTCGGTGTCGGAAATGACGCCGATGCCCTTGTGTCCCAGCATTTCGTGGATGTCGCTGGCAAACTTGGGCTTGAACTGGGTGTTCTCGATGTTGTGGATGTTGAGGTGCATCATGTCGTTGTCGATGGTGCTCAGACCGGCACGACGGGTGCCCAGATGCGAATGATAATCGGTGCCGTAAAAAAGGTCGGTAGCGCAGGGCTTCTCGGTGATGACTCCAAATAGACCGCTCATGGAAAAATGAAATTAAAAATTATAAATGATTGTATGTTATATATTGTATTTTAGTTTCTTGGAAATGCCCGGTTTTTACAATTAAAGAGCAAAGGTACACCTATTATTTCAATCTTCACATGCAAAGTTATCAACAATTGTTGAATTCTCTATCGCGTATATCGTCACGGTGCCCGCAAGTGCCATGTCGAACGGACGTTGTAGGCGTATATAGTTGTCTGTCCACCCCTGCATGGTTGCACCGTCGGCACCGGGGTGCCGGGTGTGTTCCCACAGCACTTTGCGGCAGGTGCCCAGCTGGCTCTCGATGAAGGCATGGCGTTTGCGGTTGGAGAGGTCGTGCAGCTCCTGGCTCCGCGCCTTGCGGACGGGCATTGGCACCTTGTCCGCCATCTTGAGGGCGGCGGTGTTGGGCCGGTCGGAGTAGGGAAACACGTGCAGGTATGAGATTGGCAGGCTGTTGATGAATGCCTTGCTTTGGGCGAAGGTGTCGTCGTCCTCGCCGTTGAAGCCGGTGATGACGTCGGCAGCGATGCAGGCGTGGGGCATGACGGCCTTGATGTGTTGCAGCCGACTGGCGTAGAGGGCGGTGTCGTATCGGCGGCGCATCAGTCGCAACACCTTGTCCGACCCCGCCTGCAGCGGTATGTGGAAGTGGGGCAGGAAGGCGCGCGAGGTGGCCACAAAGTCGATAATCTCGTCGGTAATCAGGTTGGGCTCGATGCTGGAGATGCGGTAGCGCAGTATGCCCTCGATGTCGTCGAGCTGTCGCAGCAGGTCCACGAACTGTTCGCCATGCGCCATTCCGAAGGTGCCGGTGTTTACGCCCGTCAGCACCACCTCGCGGGTGCCAGTGGCGGCTATCTCGTGAGCCATCCGTACCGTCTCGGCAATGGTGGCACTGCGGCTGCGCCCGCGGGCGAAGGGGATGGCGCAGTAGGTGCAGAAATAGTCGCACCCGTCCTGTATCTTAAAGAATGTGCGTGTGCGGTCGCCACCCGAATAGGCCAGCTGGAACGACCGTGGCTCGCCCCGGTCCACCACCTGCGTGGCCGGAGGCATGTAGCCGTGTTGGGCAAGTATTTCTGGCAGACGGTGTTTCTGGTCGTTGCCCAAGATGATGCTCACGCCCGGGATGCGGGCAATCTGCTCCGCATCGTTCTGTGCAAAACAGCCTATCACGGCCACCACGGCATTGGGGTTCAGTGCTATGGCCTGGCGGATGGCATTGCGGCACTTCTTCTCGCTGGTGGCGGTTACCGTGCAGGTGTTTATCACGTAGATGTCGGCTGGCTCATGGTGCTCCACCACGGCGAATCCGGCCTCCTCCATCTGGCGAAGCAGGTGGCTGGTTTCGGCAAAGTTGAGCTTACATCCTAGGGTGTGCGCAGCGATGGTCATATTGAAAGTTGAAAATTGAAAAATGAAAGGTTAGAGGTTAGAGAATTTGTCGCATAACGTATCTGAAAATTTTAATTTTTAATTTATAAGTACCCCCTAATCTCTAACCCTAAACTTTATTAATAATAGTTAATTGTGATGTCGGTATGTTGCAGTATGACAAAAATGTAGTATCTTTGCATCCGCTTTTGAGAGGAATGAAATGCGCTTAACGCTTTATTCTGAAGTTGTTAGATTCATAATAAGGATTTTGTAATAGTGTTTAATGGGAAATGGGACACCGCAAGGAGTCCCATTTTTTTGTCTATTCCATCCCTCTTTTGCCATCGGCGGGCTAGCGGTCGAAGTCGAACGATCCGCCGTCCTCGACGGTCTGCTGTTGCAGTTTCAGGCTGTGCAGCATCTTCATGCAGTCCTCGTCGGGGAAGACGTCGAAGTCGGGACGTGGGTCGAGGTTTAGAATCTCGCGCCCCTCGCGGTCGCGCGTGGTGCCCACGATGAGGTCGGTGGCCACCATGATGCGGGCCTCCTTGTTGGCAAGGGTGAAACGGTCGTTGCCAATGCGGCCGTAGAGCACGTCGGAGCCTTCTAGGTTGACGAGTTTGGTGCCGTTGGCGAGGTAGACGACGGTCTTCTTGTTCCCTTGCGGGGCCATGTAGTTGATATTGAAGATAGAGACGAAGCGCTCCTCGGGCAGCAGCAGGCGCACGCGGCGGTCGCGCAGGCGGCTCATGGTCCAGTCCTCTTCGACCACCAGGTGCCCCTGGTCGTAGTATTTCCACGTGCCGTTGCGCTCACCTTTGGTGTAGAAGCCTTCGCGCACTAGCTGCTGCGCGTCGTTGTACTCCACCAGCCGGCCCTCGATGCCGCCGTGGACGTAGGTGGCGGTGATGTAGCCCTGCTTGCCGATGCGTTTCCACCAGCGGCCGTGGCGGTGGTTGTCGGCCCAGTTGCAAACCTCGGCGGTGTCGCCGTTGGAGGTGAAGATGACCTGCAGCCCGTGGCGCACGCCCATCTTGTAGGTGGTCAGCTTCACAGTCTGTTTGCGCGCCCCGTCGTAGAACAACCACAGCCCGTCGCGGTTCTTCTGGTTGAAGTTGCCTTCCGCCAGCAACTGGCCACGCTGGTTGTATACCTTGTGTTTGCACACCTTGCCGGGCACGCTGTACTCGTTGGTGATGCGCACGGTGCCGTCGGGATAGTAGTAGGTGAAGAGGCCGGTCTCCATGTCGTCGACGAAGTCGCCCTCATAGATTTTGTTACCCTGCTTGTCGTTCTTGACCCAGTGGCCCTGTTTGCGTCCTTGGTTGTCAGTCTTGTTCTGCGCCTGGCAGGCTATGCCCACCATCATCAGCGCAAGGATAATCAGTCTGTATTTCATATTGTTTTATCTGTTGTTTTATTTCGTGTTTGTGCTTCTTGCTTTTTCCCTTCCTCTCTCCGTTATTGGATTCTTATTCGCTTCATATTGGATTCTTATTGGGCTATAATAGCGAAGAAGTGGTAGTGGAAAGTGTATGGAAAGTGGGTTGTAGGTGAGAGTAAGGTGGGGCAGAGGCGGGAGTGGGGCGCAGTGGTGGGGCAGTGTGGGGGAGGGGTCGGGGAGAGGGGGTATGAGGTGAGTTGTAGAGCATAAGTTGTGTCAGAAATATTTTGCAAAAGTACAATTTTTTTTCAAATCTATCGTTACTAATCTACTTTTTTTAATGAACAAGTTGTTTTTCATATCTGTTGTCGCGCTGTTGTCGACTCTCTTTGTGCCTCTAAAAGCACAGGAGTTGAGGGGTCGTGTCAGTTCTGAAGGGAGAGGTGTGGAGTTTGCCAATGTGGGGGTGGTGAGTGCTAAGACGCCTTACAGCGGCGTGACCGACAGCCGGGGGTATTACCGTTTGGCGGTGCGTGGGACGGACAGCATCACGGTGCGGGTGTCGTGCACGGGCTATGAGCCGCAGGAGTTCCGGCTGGCACTGAGCAAGGGCGAGAGCCGCACGCTCGACATTGAGCTGCAGCATTCGTCCACCCAGTTGCAGACGGTGGAGGTGACGGACGAGCGCATCCGCTCGTCGGCTTTCACGCAGATTAACTTGCAACGTATCGAGAATCCAGTGGGTCCGACGTCGGGCGTGGAGGCATTACTGAAGACGCTGCCCGATGTGAGCTCGAACAACGAGTTGTCGTCGCAGTATTCGGTGCGGGGCGGCTCGTTCGACGAGAATTTGGTGTATATCAACGGCGTGGAGGTGTACCGTCCGCAATTGATTCGCAGCGGTCAGCAGGAGGGGGTGAGTATCATCAATCCCGACCTGGTGGACCACGTGCTGTTTTCGCCAGGCGGATTCGACGCAACGTATGGCGACCGCATGTCGTCGGTGCTGGACATCATCTATGGCCGTCCGGTGGAGCGTCGGCATCACGTGTCGTTGTCGCTGCTGGGCGGCAGCGCGTCGGCACAGGGCCGTGTGGGCGACCGATGGAGCTACAGCGTGGGCTTCCGCCAGCATAGCAACCGCTACCTCCTGCGGAGCCTCGACACGGAGGGCGAGTATGCCAGCAGCTATACCGACCTGCAGGCGGTGCTGGGCTATAGGGTGAACGACAGCCTCGACATCTCGCTGATGGCCATCGGCACGCGCAACCGCTACAGCCTGATACCCTTCTCGGCGACAACGGCGTTTGGCAGCTTCACCGAGTCTTACGAACTGCGTGTCTATTTCGACGGATTGGAGACGGACCTGTATAACACGCTGTTGGGCTCTCTGGTGATGGACTACCACCCCAACGACGACGTGCAGCTGCGCTGGATTACCTCGGCACAACGGAGTTGCGAGCAGGAACTGTATGACATTCAGGACCAGTATATGCTCTATCAGGTGGGCGTGGGCGAGCAGGCGGGCGACACCAACCATTTCGACCGCGGCGTGGGCACCTTCTTGGAGCATGCCCGCAACCGTTTGGACCGCAGTATCTACAGTACCGAGTTGAAGGTGGTGAAGTATGCTTTGCTGGGCAGCTGGGACTTCGGCGTGAAGGCGCAGGCGGAGGTGGTGACAGACCGGATGCGCGAGTGGAAGTGGGTGGACAGTGCGGGCTATAGCTTCCCGACCGACCACCATACGCCGGGGTTGGACGACACGGTGGTATTTAACCCTGTGTTGCAGCTGTATTGCAACGCCGACAACCGCATTGCGAACTTCAGGGGCATGGGCTATGTGCAGCGCGAGGTGAGCCTCTTTACCCGCCACGACGACGAGGTGAAGCTGACGGCGGGCGTGCGCGGGCAGTATTATCGTACTGTCTATGAAGTGGCAGATCCCAATGCTCAGTTTCTCCTTTCGCCACGATTGTCGGCCAGCTACAAGCCGCATGGCAAGAGCGACATCCTCTACCGCCTAACGGCGGGGGTGTATCAGCAGCCCTACCTCTATCGCGAGTTGCGCCGGACCGACGGCACGTTGAGTACTGACTTGCCAGCGCAGTGCTCCTATCAGACTACGGGGTCGATGGATTGGAACTTCAGGATGTGGAACAAGCCTTTCCGCCTCACGGCCGACATATATTATAAGTATATAACCCATCTTGTGCCTTACACCATCGACAATCTGCGCGTCCGCTACAATCCCGACTTGGAGGCGGTGGGCTATGCCGCGGGTGTGAGCCTGCGCATCAACGGCGAGTTTGCGCCAGGGCTGGAGTCGTGGGCGAGCGTGGCCTATATGAAGACGCAGGAGGATGTCGTGGGCGACGAGCTGGGCTGGCTGGCGCGTCCCACGGACCAGCGTTTCAACTTTAAGATTTTCTTGCAGGACTATATGCCCACAATTCCGTGCTGGCGTATGAGCCTGAGCCTGATTTACGGTACGGGCACACCCGTCACGCACCCCTATCAGAGCAGCCGTGCGGTGGAATACAGGCTGCCGCCCTATTTCCGCGTGGATTGGGGTAACACGATACAGCTCACCCGCTTCGAGAGCGTGCGCAAGTCGAAGTTAGGACGAGTGTTCGACGACCTTTCGGTGGGGGTGGAGGTGTTCAACCTGTTCGACTATCACAATGTGGTGTCGTATTTGTGGGTCGCCGACTACGACGGCGTGTATTACCGTGTGCCCAACTACTTAACGGCCAGGCAGGTGAATGTGAAACTTAGTGCAACGTTTTAATTATTAATCGGAGTGGTCTAAATGGTCTGAGTAGTCGGAATAAACTGAAAAAAACAAACGCCGCCACATAATTTCAATTTTCAACTTTCAATTGCCCATGCTCCAACCTCCTTCGATTTCCTCCCTTATCCCGCAGAAACATCTGCTGCCCAATGGACAGACGCTCCGCTATTTTCCAAATAATGCCTTAGGATTAGTGAAACTCGACATCACCGTGGAGGCGGGCAGTCGCTACCAGAGGTTTAAGTGTCAGGCTCATGCCGCCAACCAACTCTTCGGTGAGGCGACAGCGATGCGCGATGCCCGCGAGGTGGCGGAATTCCTTGATTTCAGGGGGATTGTGGTGGAACGGATGGCGGATGTGTGCGTGAGCAACCTGACGTTCTATTTCTTGAGCCGGTATGCTGATGAGCTGCTGCCGCTTGTGCGTGAGATGTTTGATGCTCCGTATAGTGGCGACGGGGGCTCTCCAATTACGCAGGCGATGTTTGATGCCTACGTGGCCAAACGCAGGCAGCAGTTGGCGACGGGGTTTCAGAAGACATCGTATGTGGCGCGCAACCGTTTTTATGAGTTGCTCTACGGCACCAAGCATCCGTTAGGAACCTACGCCAAGCCGGAGGATATGGATGCGCTGACCCTCGAGGCCGTCAACGATTTCATTTGTGAGCGTTACGCTTTGGGTACAGCCCATCTGGTGATGAGTGGCGACGTGGACGAGGAACTGTTAGCTCTTGCCGACAGGTATTTGGCATCGCAATCGTTAGGAGGGATGTCCGAACCGTCTTTGCCACAGCCTAATCCTGAAAGTGGGGAAGAGGACGGTTTGTCGCGTCAGCGTCCCCTCTTGAGAGGGGTGGACGTAAGGCCGGGGTATGTATCCTATCAACTGCCCAACGCCGTACAATCCACCATCCGCATCGGCTGTATACTGCCGTTTTTCCAGTTAGATAATCAAGAAATACCGATGCGTCAGCGTCCCCTCTTGAGAGGGGATGCCGATAGGCTGGGGTTTGTTTCTGCGATAAACAATTCACAATTCTCGCAGTTCATGGTGCTGAACACGGTGCTAGGCGGCTATTTCGGCTCGCGCCTGATGAGCAACATCCGTGAGGACAAGGGCTATACCTATGGCATCTACAGCACCACGCAGATACATCGAGGCAGCATCGTCTTCTATATCACTGCCGACGTGGCGAAAGAGGCGACACAGTCGGCAGTAGAAGAAGTGTTTAAGGAAATAGACCGCTTGCAGCAGGAACCTATCTCTGCGGAGGAATTGGACCGAGTGCGCAACTACATGATGGGCGACTTTATCCGCAGCATCGACGGCGTATTCGAAGTCTCGGAACGCTACCGCCAAATGGCCTCCACCCATGTCGTCGACCCCAATCCCGAGACAGACCCTCTGGCCACCAGCCTCCTAGAAGCCATCACCCAAGTCACCCCCGCCCAACTCCAATCCCTCGCCCAAACCCACCTCAAAGATCTCATCACCGTCACGGTAGGATAGTCTTTTGACAAGACAAAACTATTGGAATTGAATAAGTGTATTTGTTTGTAAATAAAAGTAATATACTTTTAATCAGAGTGTGTCTGGATGAAAAAAATGACCATGTTAGATTTTTTTTGTAACTTTGCATTGCCAAACAAAAAAATAAATACTACTATGGGAATCTTTAATTCTAATGATTACAAACGTGGTTATGAAGACGGTTATCGAGACGCAAAGGCTGGGAAGGAGAAATCGTATGTGTCATCAGGTAAATCTATGAAATATTGGATAAACGGAGATGCTGCGATTGACACTTACAACCAAGGCTATGATGAAGGCTACCGTATTGGTATGCGTGACCGATGCAGAGATAATTAGCAAAAATGTAACATAAACATAAGATAGGGATTTTTATAAGTTATTTTAGGGTGGAGGAAAGAAAAAAAACTCATTTGCAGATGAAAGGAAGGCTATCTTCATTGCGGAATTTACGTAACGGAAATTCCGTAATAAGGTATGTTTGACAGATAATTCTAAATTTTAATGTTTGAAATATATAATTTATGAATATTCAGAGGTTTATAATTGTTTTGATTTCGATGTTTGTGTTGACGGCGTGCCATCAGGGCGGGGATGAATCTGGTCTGCCTGTGGAGCAGGATGTTCGCCTGGCTCCGGGAGAGTATGTTGTGGATGAGCCGGAAAACCTCACGGCTTATTTTGAGATGCTTTGTAGCAAGTATGGTGCGGAGGTGGCTGTGCACATCGATGACTTTAACGATTCCTTAAAAGTATGGCAGACGGTGGGGCTGCTTGATGACTATGCGGCGGGTATGCGTGCTTATTATCCAGCAGACGAGGTGCGAAGGGCACTCGACGAGATGGCTTTCCAGTTAGGATGTACCTATAACCATAATGGTTTCGAGGATACCACATACCCGGAGATATTTTTCTTCCGCTTTCTTGAGCAGGCTGTGAGGTTGTGTCCTATAGTGGATTTTGTAACCGATTTCCATTCGTCTGATGGCACAGCAGGAATACTTAACTATCGTGAGTGGAATCCCGATCCACTATATTCCTTCCTTATCTACCCCACCAATGATGGCCTGCGGGCTAAGATGATTGGCGAGACAGGGAGCACGACCATTGAAAAGCTCTTTCATCTCTCGGACAGCGTAGGCCGCGAATACTATCTTTGTTCAAACAATGGTAATATGGTTTATCAAGAAGGTATCCGTTGGCTTTTCTTCTGTCAGCATCTGTTTGTGCGCGATGGTGATGATTTGAGGGAGGTGGCTTCCCATGTCGGGCCGAATTGTTTTGTACCAAAGGACTTTAATGATAGTGTGATATTCAATCCTCGCTTGCTGCGGTGGGACTGCTGTAGACAAAGTGGCGAGGCTTTTGTCCGCATCGAAGGCACTCCGTCACTCTTGCTGCACCTCGATGGTGACAAATCCCGTTTTGTTGTGATTGAATAATAGCGTTTCTCACTTTTAATCAGCCGAGTCGTAAGGGTCGGTGGGGTCTGTTTTTGGCGTTTGCTTTGTGTAGAAAGGAGATTTTTTTTGCTATGTCGTTCAATCTTCGTATATTTGCAATTCCTTAGCACGTTGTAGTGCGTGGGTAATTATTTAAGAATTAATATTATAATACTAATATGAGAAAATTAGCAGTGGTGGCTTTTGGTGGCAATGCGTTGTTGCGCAGCGGCCAAAAGGGCACTTATCAAGAACAAATAGAGAATGTGGAACAGACTTGCGAGTCGCTGTACAATCTGCTAAAGCGCAACTATAACATCGTCATTGGGCACGGCAACGGCCCCCAGGTGGGCAACGTGATGCTGCAGCACGAAGAGGGCAAGCGCGCCGGTATCGAGGCCATGCCGATGGATTTCTGCGTGGCCGAGACCCAGGGCTCCATCGCCTACCTCATCGAGATGGGTCTCCGTAATGTGATGGCCCGCCACGACATTCAGCGCGATGTGGTGACGCTGGTCACCCAGGTGGCGGTGAACAAGTTCGACCCCATGTTCCAGAACCCCACCAAGCCCGTCGGTCCCTACTACACCAAGGAGCAGGCCGAAGAGTTGGCCAAGACCACCGGCGCCGTCTATAAGGAAGACCCCAAGGGTCGCGGCTGGCGCAAGGTGGTGGCATCGCCCAAGCCTACGCGCATCAACAACATCAAGATTGTGGAGAAGCTGGCCAAGGCCGGCCACATTGTGGTCACTGTTGGCGGCGGCGGCATCCCCGTGGTGGAGGAGAGCGACTATGTGCGCGGCATCGAGGCCGTTATCGATAAAGACCTGGCCAGCGCTCTGTGTGCCGTGCAAATCGGTGCCGACGAGTTCTACATCCTCACCGATGTACCCAAGGTGTATATCAATTTCCGCAAGGAGAACGAGCAGGCTCTTGACACCATCACCGTGGCCGAGGCCAAGAAACTCCTCGAAGAGGGTCACTTTGCCGAAGGCAGCATGGCACCGAAGATCCGCGCCGCCATCATGTTCGTCGAGAACGGCGGCAAGGAGTGCATCATCACCGAGGCAGGCCAGCTGGACAACCCCAACTGCGGCACCCGAATAGTCCAGTAATAAAGCTCAATATTTCGAATACTGCAAAAACAGTCAAGCAATCATGAATAATCCCACAGACTCACCAAAGTTCAGACCTTTCATGTTGAAGGTGGCCATCATGGGCGGAGCACTGCTGATGGTGGCTTTGGTGCTGAAGCTGGCAGGAGTGCACTACAACGATGCCCTGCTCACAGTAGGCTTCGGCACACTGGCTATAGTGGCTTTCTTTCTGGGACAGATGTTTCCCGGCACCCATCGCGTCGGAGCACCCCTCTGGAAGTTTGCGATGACACTCACCGGATACTCGCTGGCGGCCACCCTGATAGGGCTGCTGTTTATCATCAAGCATTGGCCCGGGGGTGACAAGTTGATGATTCTTGACATCGGATGCCTGGCCGTCTGTGCAATCGCATGGCTGGTGTATCTACTCTACTATAAGAAGAACAAAGATAATCAAATATTTGAAGAAGAAAACAATTAATTATTTAAAACAACAATAACATGGCTTACAATTTAAGAAACCGCAATTTTCTGAAGATTTTAGACTTCAGCCCCAAGGAACTTAACTATCTGCTCGACCTGGCCCGCGACCTGAAGCGTGCTAAGTATACCGGCACTGAGCAGCCCACTTTGAAGGGTAAGAACATCGCCCTGATATTCGAAAAGACCTCCACCCGCACACGCTGCGCCTTCGAGGTTGGTGCAAAAGACCAGGGCGCCCACGTCACCTATCTGGGTCCCACTGGCAGCCAGATTGGCGTGAAAGAGAGCATGGCTGACACCGCCCGCGTGCTGGGTCGCATGTTCGACGGCATCGAGTATCGTGGCTTCAAGCAGGAGACTGTTGAAGAGCTG
>JAEEIS010000113.1 GCA_016281475.1 Bacteroidales bacterium | reverse complement strand
GGTTCACACGGCTCTTAATCATCTCGCTGTCGCCAGCGCCGTTGACGATGGTGGTGTTGTCCTTGTCGATGGTAATCTTCTCGCAGGTGCCCAGCATATCGAGGGTGGCATCCTCAAGCTTGTAGCCCTTCTCCTCGCTGATGACGGTGCCACCGGTGAGGATGGCGATGTCTTCGAGCATCTCCTTACGACGGTCGCCAAAGCCGGGAGCCTTCACGGCAACCACCTTCAGGCCGCCACGCAGGCGGTTGACAACCAATGTGGCCATAGCCTCGGTCTCCACGTCCTCGGCAATGATGAGCAGCGGACGACCATTCTTGGCAACGGGCTCCAAGATGGGCAGAAGGGTCTGCAGAGTGCTGATTTTCTTGTCGTAGATAAGCACAAGAGGATTGTCGTAGGTGCACTCCATCTTGTCGGTGTCGGTGACGAAGTAGGGGCTTATATAGCCACGGTCGAACTGCATACCCTCGACCACCTTCACGCTGGTCTCGATGCCCTTGGCCTCCTCGATGGTGATAACGCCATCCTTCGACACCTTTTCCATAGCCTCGGCGATGATGTCGCCAATCTGGCTGTCGTTGTTAGCACTGATGGTGGCAACCTGACGAATCTTCTCGATGTCGCCGCCCACCTCTTCCGACTGGGCCTTGATGTCGTCGACGATGGCTGCAACAGCCTTGTCGATACCACGTTTCAGGTCCATGGGGTTGGCACCGGCGGTGACGTTCTTCAAGCCGGTGTTCACGATGGCCTGTGCCAGCACGGTGGCGGTGGTGGTACCGTCGCCAGCCTGGTCGTTGGTCTTGGAGGCAACCTCCTTCACCATCTGGGCACCCATGTTCTCGATGCCGTTCTCCAGCTCGATTTCCTTGGCCACGGTCACACCGTCCTTGGTAATCTGGGGGGCACCAAACTTCTTGTCGATAACCACGTTGCGACCTTTAGGTCCGAGGGTTACCTTCACTGCATTAGCCAATGCGTCAACGCCTTTGCGCAATTGTTCGCGAGCGTCGTTATTGAAAACTATTTCTTTTGCCATAGTTGATTATTCCTTTCTTAATTTTAGGGTCGGACGAGTCGGACTGGCCGGAGTGTTCAGACTAGTCGGACACGACCGACAAATGTTTTTTTAGATAATTGCGTAGATGTCGCTTTCTTTCATAATCATGTACTTGGTGCCGTCGATGTCAATCTCGGTGCCGCTGTACTTGCCATAGAGGACGTTGTCGCCCACCTTGACGGTCATCTCATGGTCCTTGGTACCCTTGCCAACGGCAAGCACCTTGCCTCTTTGGGGCTTCTCTTTTGCGGTGTCGGGGATGATGATACCTGATGCGGTTCTCTGCTCGGCCTCGGCGGGCTGAATCAGAACGCGGTCTGCTAAAGGTTGAATGTTCATAATACTGTATTTTTTAGTTTTTGTTATACAAATTGACGTTGCTATAATAGCACATTGTGTGCCAAATGGCATATCGCGTCATGCTAATGACAAAATGTCAGTGCCACACAACGGAACTCGCCAACCACCCCCTCTGGCATCCTCCTAAAAACCAAGGCTTAAAAACTCAAAAGCAACACTTCTTCGCTCATATAGCGAAAAAGGACAGATGATGAATCCTTGATACATCGGACGAAGTCGGGAGTCAGGCGGGGGGAAGGAGGGGCAAAAGAGGAAAAAATGGCAGGGGTGGGAGAATGGCGCATAAAAATAGGGCGGGCATGGCACAATAAAAAGGGAGGACACTCGTTATTGGGACACAAACGAAAAATAATACAAGCACATGACCATAGCGACTATCATTGAGTATCTGGATGCCGAACTACATCCTGAGTATCAGGAGAAATACGACAACGCTGGGTTCCTCTTGGGCGACCCCGAGGCGGAGTGCCGCGGGGCGATGGTGGCACTGGACGTGACCGACGAAGTAATCGACGAAGCCATCGAACGGGGCGCGAACCTGATTGTCACGCACCACCCGATGATATTCGGCGGCGTGAAACGCATCACCCCTGCCGATGCCACGGGACGACACATCATCAAACTGATACAAAACGGCATAGCAGTGTATGCCGCACACACCAATCTCGACAACCTGAAAAACGGAGTGAATGGCATTTTGGCACAGGTGCTGGGGCTGACAGATTGTCAGATATTGCGACAGATGGAAGGTCAGCCGTCGCCCGAGGTGGGCGCAGGCATGGTGGGCTCCCTCCCCTACCCGATGCCCACGGGGGCCTTTCTGGAGCAGGTGAAGGTGTGCCTGGGCCTGCCACTGCTGCGCACAAGCCATATTGTCAGTCCGTCGGTCAGCCGTGTGGCCATCTGTGGGGGCGCGGGCAGTTTTCTTATCGACGATGCCGTACGCCAGCACGCCGACGTATACCTGACGGGCGACATGAAGTACCACGATTTCCAGCATGCCGACGGGCGCATCACGCTGGCCGACATCGGGCATTTCGAGAGCGAACAGTTCAGCAAAGAATTAATTTATTCTATTATATCAAAAAAATTTAGTAATTTTGCATGTTTTATCAGCGAGCGAGGAAAGAGCTTCGTAAACTATATCTAACTGACAAACAAAAATATAAATTAAGATACACCATTTATTGATATGCCGAAGAAAGTCACTACCCCCGAAATCGAAGAGCAGTCTGTAGTGGAGACCGCCCACCCCGTGTTAGACGTTGATGTCGCCATCGAGCGCCGCCTCGTGGCCCTCTACACCCTACAGCTTGTCGATTCGGAAATCGACAAAATCCAAATCATTCGTGGCGAACTGCCGCAAGCCATCCAGGACCTCGAAGACGAGATTGCCGGCCTGCAGACCCGCATCGACAACTTCAAGGGTTGCATTGCCGAGCAAAACGCCAACATCAGCAAGCGCAACGAGGAGGTGGAGAACCACAAAGCCATGATTAAGAAGTATGAGAAGCAGCAGGGCAATGTGCGCAACAGCCGCGAATTTGAGGCCATCAACAAGGAGATAGAGTTTCAGCAACTCGAGATACAGCTCTGCGACCGCCGCAACAGCGATGCCAACAAGAAGATAGCCGAACTGAAGCAGCACATCGAGGCTGCCGAGCGTCTCATTCGCGACCATCAGGACGAGCTCAAGTCAAAGAAGGACGAGCTCGACGGTATCATCGAGGAGACCAAGAAGGACGAGGTGCGCCTGCTGGAGAAGTCGAAGGAGATGGAGCAGTATATCGACGAGCGCTACCTGACCGGCTACAAGCGCATCCGCCAGCAGGCCCGCAACGGCCTTGCCGTGGTGACCATCGACCGCGATGCGTGTGGCGGCTGCTTCAGCAAGATTCCCCCGCAGCGTCAGAGCGAAATCAAGATGCACAAGAAGGTGATCGTCTGCGAGCACTGCGGCCGCATACTTGTCGACGACGACATCGCCAAGAAAGCCCATGCACAGATTGAGAAATAAGTTGGAAATTGAAGGTTGAACCACATTCCCCGCCACTTGCGTGGCATCCCGTTAAAGAGGGGACAGCTGTCGCAACCGAGTAAGGCCCAACATTCAACCCCCATACAAAACAATTAAACCTTATGATACACTATATCAACCCCGACGAGCGGCTTACGATAGCCCGCGTAAAGGAAATCATCGACAACAAAATGACCCTCGCCCTGAGCGACGAGGCCAAAGCACGCATCCAGAAGTGCCGCGACTATATCAACCGCAAGATGGAGACCCAGAAGGTGCCCATCTACGGTGTGACCACCGGATTCGGCTCGCTGTGCAACATATCCATCAGCAAAGAGCAGCTGAGCCAACTGCAGAAGAACCTGGTGATGAGCCACGCCTGCGGCGTGGGCGACGAGGTGCCACAAGAGGTGGTGAAACTGATGTTGCTGCTGAAGGCGCAAAACTTCTGCTTCGGCTACAGCGGAGCACAGCTGCAGACGGTGCAACGGTTGGTGGACTGCTACAACGAGGATGTGCTGCCGGTAGTGTACCAGCAGGGCAGTCTCGGTGCCAGCGGCGACCTCTGCCCGTTGGCCAACCTGATGCTGCCTGCCATCCTGGGCATGGGCGACGTGTACTACAAGGGCCGTCGCTGCGATGTGAAGGAAGTGTATGCCGAGAAGGGCTGGCAGCCCATCGAGTTGCAGAGCAAGGAGGGCCTGGCCCTGTTGAACGGCACTCAGTTTATGAGCAGCTACGCCGTGTGGTGCATCCTGAAAGCACAGCGTCTCAGCCTGCAGGCCGACATGCTACTGTCGTTGAGCCTCGACGCTTTCGATGGACGCATCGAGCCTTTCTACGAGAGCCTGCACATGGTGCGCCCGCACAAGGGTCAATTGGAGACTGCCGCCAACGTGCGCCGTTTCACCGAAGGGAGCGAGATTATCTGCCGCCACAAGGAGCATGTGCAGGACCCCTACAGCTTCCGCTGCGCTCCGCAGGTGCACGGTGCCGCCAAGGACACCATCGCCTATGTCGCATCGGTGGTTGAGACCGAAATCAACTCCACTACCGACAATCCCATCGTCCTGCCCGACGAGGACATGATTATCAGTGGCGGCCACTTCCACGGCGAGCCGATGGCCATGGTGTTGGACTTCCTGGCCATTGCCCTGTCCGAACTCGGCAGCATCAGTGAGCGCCGCACCTACCAGCTTATCGATGCCAAACGCGGACTGCCCAGCTTCCTCGTTGCCAAGCCCGGCCTGAACAGTGGCTTTATGATTCCGCAGTATGCCGCGGCCTCAATCGTGAGCCAGAGCAAGCAGCTGTGCACGCCCAGCAGCGTGGACAGCATCCCCAGCAGCCAGAACCAGGAGGACCTGGTGAGCATGGGTGCCAACGCCGCCACGAAGTGCTACCGCGTGGCTGAGAACACGGAGCGTGTGATGGCTATCGAGCTGTTCGACGCAGCCCAGGCCCTCGACTTCCGCCATCAGGAAGGCCTGAAGAGCAGCCTTTTCATCGAGAAGTTGGTTGAGGACTATCGCAAGTGCGTGAACTTTGTCGACATTGACCAAATCATGTACAAACACATTCATGCAAGCGTCCGTTTCCTGCAGGAGATGAAGCTTGACTAGTAATCTGACCCCCCTTTCTATTTTTTTCATATTGCGGGAGGCACCACCATAGTGAGTGCCTCCTATTTTATTTCGCAAAATGCGTTACGCATTTTGCGAAATCATTTATTAAATGGTATTATGAACTGAACCAACAAGTTGTATAAAGGACAGAAGAAAGACTATAATATTCCTTTGTCCCTTAATTTACATTCCGAACTAGACGCACCTGCATACCTGCGGCAAGATTGGTAATAGGCGTAGGCAATACGTTGTCGAGGTTGGCAATGAAATAGATGTAGTGTGCGTCATCCTCATCGTATTGGGTAGAGAGCCAATAGTTGCCGTGAGTCAACTCCCATCTGTCTATATAGTATACAGTGCTCCCCCAACGATAGCCTCCAGCACGTAAAAAGACAGCACCTGCCTTTTCCATTTGCTGCCACTGCTCCAGAGAATACTGGTTACGTTCATACCCGTACATACCTGGCCAGAATTGGCACCCGTCGGGCTGGTTCCAGTTGTCGGGCAAAAGAATCAAGCCGGTCATGGTATCCTTCATGCTTATGACACAGCCTGCAGCTACTTTCTCGCGTGAAGCTTCCCTCTCAAAAATAATATAGTGCCACTCGTCATAAGTCAGCGTACGCCAACCTCCTTCTATGTAGTCGCCCCAATCGTGGAATTCGAGATAGTCGCGATAGTCTGTAGACGTGTCACTAGGATGGTTGCCAGAGCCCCAACCAAAATATCCTCCTAATTGATACTGATTGTCAACGAAACTGCGTCCACCTTCAGCAAGGTTGCCTGGTGCAAATGTCACTTGGCTGGTATCACTGACTGAGAAAAGACCGATGCCGATGCTACTTTCTTCCTCGTTGTCGTTGCTGTTATGTCCTTGTGGGTCTTTCCCACAACCCACAACAACAAATGATAGTAGCAAAGCAATTTGTACGAGAAGTCTCGTTTCTTTCATATTAAAAAGAATTTTACATCGCCTGGATGGTGTACTGCCCCCAGATGTAGGAAGCCTTATAGGCGGCGAAGTGCTTGCCCATGACGGTGATGGGGATTTCGCGACCAAAGGCGGGCTCGCAGTCGGGTGTGGGCGGCACGGGGCCAAAGAAGGTGACGCTCTTCAGCTTGTCATAACCATCGAAGGCGTGGCAGCCGAGGGTGGTGATAGAAGCCGGAATGAGGTAGTCGGTGACAGAACTGCAGTTGAGGAATGCCCCTTCGGGTATTTCCTCCAAGCCATGGGAGATGACAAAATGGCGCACATTGGAGCAGTCCTTGAAGGCGTAGGCACCCATCTCAGTGACAGAGTTAGGCATGACCACGTCGAGCAGGGCGGTGCAACCTTCGAAAGCACTGGCACCAATATAGGTGAGTGTCTTGGGCATAAAGATGAAACGGAGGTCGGTGCAACGATAGAAGGCACGCTCACCAATGAAAAACATAGTGGTGGGCAACTCCATGCCTTGGATGCGGATGCAGTTGGCAAAGGCCTCGTCGGCAATACCGGTGACGACATAGTTCTGTCCGTCGTGACGCACGGAACGGGGAATGACGACGAAACCACCCAGCACCTCGGGGTAGTCGCTGTTGTACCACACGTTCACCTCGCCGTAGTCGACCACTTTGTAATAAATTACTTGGCCAGAAGAACATACCGACGAGAAGTCGGGTTTGGTGTCGGTCTGTGCAAATAGTGTCGCGGAAACCATCGCCGCAAAGAGAAATAGGGATATTAGCTTTTTCATTTTATTAATGTTTTTTGTTTCTATTTGTTACTTGTTGTTAGTGGGCGGAGAGCCAGTCGGGGCCGACATCGATTCCTACCTCGATGGGTATGGAGAGCGGAAGGGCATTGAGCATGGCATCCTCGACAATGGCACGCACCTGCTGTTCCTCGGGTTTGTAGCAGTCGAAGACCAATTCGTCGTGGACCTGGAGTATCATCTTCGACTTCAGACCCAGGCGTTGGAACTCCTGATAGATGCGAATCATAGCAATTTTAATCATATCGGCCGATGTGCCTTGGATGGGCATATTGACAGCGTTGCGCTCAGCAAAGTTGCGGGCAGAGGCATTGCGAGAGTTGATGTCGGCAAGGTAGCGACGGCGACCCAGGAGAGTCTGGGCGTAGCCGTGCTCGCGGGCAAAGGCGATGTTGGTGTCGATATAGTGCTTGATGTCTGGGTACTGGGTAAAGTATTCATCTATGAGGGCAGAGGCCTCCTTGCGCGGAATGCCCAGCTGCTCGCTGAGTCCGAAGGCACTAATGCCATAGATGATGCCGAAATTCACCGACTTGGCGTTGCGACGGAGGTCTTTCGACACCTCGTCCATAGGGATGCCGTAGATTTTTGCGGCAGTGGCGGCATGGATGTCGTAGTGGTTGGCGAAAGCGTCAATCATGTGGCGGTCGTTGGCAAGGGAGGCGATGATGCGGAGCTCTATTTGCGAATAGTCGGCAGCGAGGAGTATGTAATTGTCGTCACGAGCCACGAAAGCGCGACGTATCTCGCGCCCACGCTCGGTGCGAATGGGGATATTCTGCAGGTTGGGATTGCTACTGGAAAGACGGCCAGTGGCTGTAACTGTCTGGTTGTAGACGGTGTGGAGACGATGAGTGGTGGGGTTGATAAGCTTGGGGAAGCTGTCGAGGTAGGTGCCGATGAGCTTGGTAAGAGAGCGATATTCGAGAATCTGCTCAATGATAGGGTGCTTGTCCTTGAGCTTGACGAGCACATCCTCGGCGGTGGAATACTGTTTGGTGGCAGTGCGTGGCGGCTTGTCAGTTACCTTGAGCCGCTCGTAAAGAACCTCACCCAACTGCTTAGTCGACGAGATGTTAAACGTAGTGCCAGCCAGCGAGTAGATGGACTGCTCCAATTGGTCGCGCTCGGCAGAAAGATGGCTGGAGTAGTCGCGGAGCGCATCGACATCGATGCGCACCCCCTCCTCCTCCATGCTGATAAGCACGTCGACCAAAGGAAGTTCGACCTCGGCATACAGACGGTTCAGATTGGCATCGGCCAGCTGTGCTGCCAACAGGGGATAGAGCTGCCACAGCAGGGCGGCAGACTCCTGCGGGGTGGAAGGCTCGGTGCCGAGGGTGCCAAGGGCTATATTCTCCAAAGCATGACGGGCTTCGGCATCAATGAGATAATGTGCCAGCTGCACATCGAAGATGTCGCCCGAGAGCTGAATGTCCAATTCGCGCAGGATGTATTTGATAGACTTGAGGTCGTAGCAGAGCTTGAGTGTGTCGGGCTGCTGAAGGAGCGTACGCAACTTGGACACATTGATGTCGCCAACCAACGAGGAATACACCTCGTCTGCACTGAATGCCAGCACGATGGTAGCACCCGAAACAATAATCGCCACATCGCCCTTCTCGGGGAAATCGCCCATCTGACTGATTTCGAGGGTAGGCTTGCTGTCTTCGGTGGGCGAATCAAACAATGAGGGCTGGACCACCGTGGGTTGCGACGATTTGGCAGCAGGCTTGGATGTGGCAGGGTTGGCGGCCGCGAAGCGTTGTGCCTCGGAGGGGTCGGAAACAGAGAGGTCGGTGAAAATACGCTTGGCAAGATTGCGGAACTCCAATTCGGCAAAGAGGGCCTGCAACGTGGCATAGTCGGGCTTTTTCACACGAAGAGCCTCCTCGCTGAGTTCGACAGGCGCATCGAGCACGATGGTTGCCAACTGCTTGCTGAAGAGAGCCTGCTCGCCATACTGCTGCACCAGCCGTTTAATCTTTTCGTTCTTAATCTCGTCGGCATGTGCGACCATTTCCTCAATACTGCCAAACTGGTCAATCAGTTTCTTGGCGGTCTTCTCCCCCACCCCAGGGATGCCGGGGATGTTGTCGGAAGCGTCGCCCCATAGCCCAAGCAAGTCCTTCACCTGCTCGCAGCGACAGACACCAAATTTATCCTTCACCTCGTCGACACCCATAATCTGGTCAGGTTTGCCCATGCGGCCAAACCGGTAGATATGCACATGGCTGGTGACAAGTTGTCCGAAATCCTTGTCGGGTGTCACCATCAGCACCTCGTCAAAACCCTGTTGGTCTGCCCAATGCGATGCAGTGCCAATGACATCGTCGGCCTCATAGCCCTCACATGTGAGGATGGGGATGTTGAAGGCAGCAATGATTTTGCGTATATACGGCAGTCCCACCTGTATGGCCTCGGGCATGGCTTCGCGATTGGCCTTGTATTCGGTGTACATCTCATGGCGAAAAGTGGGTTTCTGCAAATCGAAGGCAACGGCCATATGGGTGGGACGCAACTTCTTGATGAGGTCGTATAGGGTCATGGTAAACCCTAGCACCGCACCTGTGTTCATTCCCTTCGAATTGGTGCGACTGGTGCCGCTGAGGGCATAGTAGGCCCTATAGGTCATGGCCATGCCGTCGAACAGCACCAGTTTGGATGGTTTGACGAGTGTGCTCATTTCGTACTAGGTTTTAAGGCAGGGGGTCGGCAGTAAGTTCGTCGTACTCCTTCCGATTGCGGAGGATATTGCAAGCCAGATATACGGCACTGCGGAACGATTGCTCGCTAGCCTTGTCCTTACCGGCAATATCAAACGCTGTACCGTGGGCAGGAGACGTGCGCACGTATGGCAGGCCGGCTGTGAAGTTGACACCTTCGGTGAACGACATCAGCTTGAACGGGATGAGGCCTTGGTCGTGATATAGGGCCAGCACACCGTCGAACTTGTTGAACTCGTTGCTGCCGAAGAAGCCGTCGGAAGGATACGGACCGTAGGCCAGCACATTCTTCTTCTGCACCTCCTCAATGACGGGCTTGATAATCTTCATGTCGAAATCGCCAATCACTCCGTTGTCGCCAGCATGGGGGTCCAAGGCCAGCACAGCAATCTTGGGCATAGGCACGCCGAAATCGCGCTTCAGCGACTCGTTCATCAGCATCAGCTTGTCGTAAAGCAGGTTGTGGGTCAATGCATCAGGCACATCCTTTAGTGCCAAATGGTTGGTGACGATGCCTATACGTATACGGTCGCACACCATCATCATCAGGCTGCTGCAGCCAAACTGATGCGACAGATACTCCGTATGACCCGGAAAGTCGAAGTCGGCCGACTGGATATTCTTCTTGCTGATGGGGGCGGTGACCAACACGTCGACAAGACCGTTTTTCAAATCCTCGCAGGCCCGGTTGAGCGAAATGCGCGACTGAGCTCCTGCCACTTCCGTCAGCTTGCCCACATCAATCTTTATCTCCTCCGTCGTGAGATTGACCACATTAAACTTGCGGTCGACAGCCTCCTTGGCATCATGTATGCCGTTGAAGGCGATGTCCTGATGCAGGGCAAGCAGTTTCTTATGGTATGATGCCACCTTTGTGGAACCATACAATACTGGCGTGCAGAAGTCAAACATTCGGCTGTCACTAAATGTCTTGAGGATAACCTCGTAGCTAACACCGTTGATGTCGCCTTGCGATATGGCGACTCTGACACGTGTTTTATTATTCTTTTCTTCCATTATGATACTATTATCGTTTATACGTTAATCTGTTTAATTTGAACCAAATCCATCCACTATCTTCCCACCATCTCGTAAGTCTGCAAGAAGGCATACAACAGCCTGATCCCATAACCCGAGGCTCCAGTGCAGTAATACTCCTGCTTCTTGGAGAAAAATGCCACTCCCGCGATGTCGAGATGGATATACGGGGTCTGCTTGGCAAAATGAGCCAAAAACTTTCCCGCCGTGATGGTACCCGCCTGCGCGATGCCACAATTCTTAATATCGGCCACATCCGACTCTATCAGCTTATCATACTCCTTCCAGAACGGGAACTCCACCAAACGCTCATACACCTGGTTGCCCATAATGCGCAATAGGTTGAAAGGATTCTCAGCATTCTGCTGCATGGCGGCAATACCATAAGTGCCGATGGCCCGGACGGCGGCACCCGTCAGCGTGGCAGCGTCGATAACCAATTCGGGCTGGTAGTTGGCCACAGAGTATGCGATGGCATCGGCCAAAATCAGCCGTCCCTCCGCATCGGTGTTCACCACCTCCACCGTGGTGCCGTCATACATAGTCAGCACGTCGTCAGCAGCGTAGGCGTTGAAACCCGGACGGTTGTCGGTCAGCGGCAGCAACGCCACCAGATGCACTGGCAGCCTATTCTCCGCAGCCGCAAACACCACCGCCGCCATAGTGGCCGCGCCAGCCATGTCCGACTTCATCTCCCTCATATAGTCATCGGGCTTGATATTCAGTCCGCCAGTGTCATACATCACACCCTTCCCCACCAATGCCAGCGGTTTTCCTCCCTTGCACTCTGGTGCGCAATACTCCAGCACCACAAAACGAGGCTCGTCCACACTCCCCCTGTTCACCCCAAGCAGTCCGCCCATGCGCAGCGACTCAATCTTCCGCTTGTCAAACACCGTGCACTTTACGCCCAGACCCTTTGCTTTCGATTCCAGATCCTTTGCAAAACGCTCGGCATTCAAGTCCGCCACAGGCAGGTTCACATGCTCGCGACACCATTCAATGTGATCCCACAACCGCACGTTGCGCTCCAATTCCTCTTGGGCGAGAAAAGCCGAGTCAATCACCACCGTCTCCACATGCTTAGGAGCCTTGCTCTTATAGCGGTCGAAACTATAGTCCGCCAGACGCAAACCCTCCATGAATGCCACCACCTCCTCAGTGATGACACCCTCTCCGGTCACCGCCACAGCGTTCTGCTTGTCGCCCTTGAGCATCACTACCACCTTGTCAGCCGCGCGACGCAGCATCTCCTGAGCCTCCGGCGCAGGCTTCTCACTATCGAAATTCACTATATATATATGGTATGGCAGACGGTCGAAAGCCACAACAGATTCCGCATCCTCCGCGCGTCTTGCCTTCAGCTTTTCCAACTCCTTTCTGCCCAGCGGCAGGCTGCGGTCCGACACCTCGCTACCATACAGCAACACTATGTTGCCTTCATATTCTTTGGGATTGATATGTTCAAGTGTAAAGTTCATATTATTTCGTTTTTACGTTATATCGTTATTACGTTATTTATGCAGGTTAAACGTGCTTTATCAAAATGATTACCTTGTTTTCCTTCTTCATCATCTCCAGCGTTTCGTAGAAACGGTCGCGCGAGGGAACGTCCATCCAGGCCGTCGGCTCGTCAAACACCAGCACCGGCGCGTTGCTATACAGCTGTCGCGCCAACGCGATACGCTGCCACTGCCCCATGCTCAGCTCCTCGCCGCCGTCAAACATGCGTCCGAGCTGGGTATCGTAACCCTTGGGCAGCCGCTCGATGAACTTGTCCGCACCCGACAGGTGTGCCGCCTGCCGCACCCGCTCGCGGTCGTGGTGCTGCACGTCGCCAAACATGATATTCTCCTCTGCCGTGCAATAGAAACGCACATAGTCCTGGAAGATGGCACCTATGCCGCGCCGCAGCCCCTTGAGGTCGTACCGCCGCACATCCACACCGTTCACCAGCACCGCACCTTGGTCGGTATCATAAAGGCGCAGCAACAGCTTCAGCAACGTCGTCTTGCCGAAACCGTTCTCACCCTCTATCTGCGTCACCTCGCCCGCACGTGCCATGAGCGAAAAATGGCTCAGTACGTCGCGTTCCATCTTCGGGTAGCGGAACGTGATGTCCCTAAACTCCACTGTCTCCACCTTTTCGGGAAACGGCAAGGCATCCTTCTCGTTCACAATCGTCGGCTTCAAGTCGAGAAACTCAAACAGATTGCCCACAAACAGGCGGTTGTCATACAGTCCCGTCACGCCGCTCACCAAGCTGTTCAAACCCGTCTGCCCACGGCGGAAAGCCTCAAACAGCATCACAAACGAGCCCACCGTGATGGCCCCGCTCGTCGTGCTCGACAGCAGGAACAGCACCACGAAAAACATCGCCAGCGTCTCCGCGAGGGCACAGATAGAGTCATATACGCCTATGCGGCGCGAAATCTTCAGCAGATTGTCCACCAGCTGCCGCCGCACCGACACAAAGCGTTCCCTGAAATAAGGCATCAGCCCAAAGGTGCGCATCTCCTTGGCATAGTCCCTGCCGCCCAGCAATGCGGTATAGTAGCTCGTGCGGCGATAGTTCTGCGTGTTGCTCCTACGGAAGGCATAAATCTTACGAGCCTTGATCACCCTCACCACAAACGACGGTATCACCGCCACCACCATCACCACTATTATCCAAGGCGAAGCCGTGCACAGCATCGCCACCACGCCCGTGATGGTGATGATAGATCCAAACAGTGCCATAAACTCGCCCAGCACGCGCAACGGGCGGAACCCTGCCTCCTGTTGGGCGCGGTGGTAGGTGTCGTGATACTCCGGATTATCGAAATAGGCCATATCCAGTGCCGCCGACTGTCGTTGCATGATGTCGCTGATATAGTCCAGCAGTCGCTGCGCCATGATGTCGTTGTTCACACCGTTGCAAACGCCCACCAGCCTATTCAGCAAAAACAAGAAGCAGAACAACCCCAGCAGACCCAGCGTCGACCACTTCACACCCATAAATACCGGACTCTCCCCCGTCGTCACCGCATCCACCATATACTTCAATATAAAGAGGTTCAACAGCGGCAGCACGTTCAGCACCGCCACATAGAAGATGCGCCAGTAGAACGACGACGGGTGGCAGCGACGAATCATGTCCAAAGCCTTAAACAACTGTTTCATACAAATACTATTTTTTTTACTGCCGGGTATCCCAGCATTTGGTTAATCCTATCCATCAGCGACGACCGCCTGTAGGTCAGTTCCTGCCTCAGTGCCGCCGAAGCCAACTGCACAGTCAGCTCGCCTTGCTTAAACTTCACACTCGTCGACAGCCTGCCAATTAAGTCGCCCACTGCAGCCCTATACACGCGCACCACCTCCATCTCACGGGCCGTGTCGTCCATGTCCAACCTGTGGTATGCCTTCTTCAGTAGCTCCTGCAGTGTATGTTCGTTACTATACATTTTATATGGTTTAGAGGTTAGAGGTTAAAGTGTAATGTGGCTAAACCAAACATTTGTCGAATCACTAATCACCAATCACTAATCACCATTTTATTTTTCATTTGTCGAATCACAAATCACTAATCACCATTTTAATTTTCAATTCTCAATATCTTATGTTCCACCTGCGGTATCTCCTCAAAGATGCCCTCCACGCGTCCGGGCTGCGTATCGGTCAGAAACACCTGTCCGAACCTGTCGCTGCCCACCAGCTGCACCAGCTGTTTCACCCTCACCATGTCCAACTTGTCAAACACGTCGTCCAGCAGCAGTATGGGCTTCACCCCGCCATGCCGGTAGATATACTCAAACTGGGCCAGCTTCATTGCCAGCACAAAAGTCTTCTGCTGTCCCTGCGACCCAAACCGTTTCACCGCCATGCCGCCAATAGCCAGTTCCACGTCATCCTTATGCGGTCCCACGGTGGTATACTGCGCATAACGGTCGTTCTTCCGTGCCTCCTCCAGCTGCTGGCGGAGTGGCACGTCAGCACGCGTCACATACTCCAGCGTACCCTGTTCCGACCCGTTCGTAATCCACGCGAAATACTCGTCAAACAGCGGTTTGAAATCCTTCAAGAATCCACGCCTCCCCTCATACAGCACCTCGCCGTTGCGCACCATCTGCTCGTCCCACACCGCTATCGAAGCCTCATCCCACTGGCGGTCGTCATACATCTGTTTCAGCAACTTGTTGCGTTGCTCCACCGCCCGTTGGTACTGCAGCAGATGGGTCAGATAGCCCCTATCCGTCTGCGACAGCACCCCGTCCACAAAACGTCTCCTCACCTCGCTGCCCTCCATGATAATCTGCTGGTCGTAAGGCGACACCATCACCAGCGGCACCCGTCCGATATGCTCTCCCAACGAGTTGTACACCTTGCCGTTCCAGCGCATCTGCTTAGGCTGACCACGCTTCAGTATGCACGACACCGTCACATCGTCCTCCTCCATCCTATACGACCCATGAATGGCAAAAAAATCCTCGCTCTGATGTATATTCTGCACATCCGTCGACGAGAAGCAACTCTTGCTGAACGACAAGTAATAGATGGCATCCAGCATGTTCGTCTTCCCCACCCCGTTGTTGCCCACCAGGCAGTTCACATTGGGGCAGAAGTCGGCCTCCATGTCGGCATACGACTTAAAGTTGCTCAGTTTCAAATTGGCGAGATACATTTTTTAGTGATTAGTGATTCGTGATTCGACAAATGTTTGGTCTTGTTAGTGAATTTCAATTTTCAATTTTCTAGCCACCGCCTCCATCAGCCATCGCGGCGTGCTGGTCGCGCCGGTGATGCCCACGCGCTCCACCCCCTCGAACCAGTCCGGCTCCACCTCGTCGACATCTGTCACCAACCTCGTGTTGGGCTGAACTCTTCTGCAATACTCATACAAATAATGCCCGTTCGAACTGCCCCTGCCGCTTACAAACAACACCACATCCATCCCCTTCGCAAACTGCTCCAGCTGCACGGCCCGGTTAGCCACACGGCTGCAAATCGTGTCGTATGCCACAAAATGTCCTTCCGGCAGACTGCCGAACGCCGCCACCACACCCGCCTCTATATTCTTCACCAGCTGCGCATACTCCTCCTTACTCTGGGTCGTCTGCGAAAAGAGGCGTATCGGACGTGCGAAATCCACCATCTCCATATCGTCTGGGCGGCTCACCACGATGGCACTGCCGTCCGTCTGTCCGCACAGCCCCACCACCTCGGCATGGCCCGGTTTGCCAAAGATGACCACCTGTCCCTTAGGCTCACGCTGGCTCATCTCCACAAACCCCTTGCGTATGCGTTTCTGCAACGCCAGCACCATCGGGCACGTGGCATCCACCAATCTGATACCCAGTTGCCGTGCCTGTTCGTAGGTCGAGGGGGGCTCACCGTGGGCGCGTATCAGCACCTTCTCTCCTGTCAGACCTGGCAGATGCTCATGGTCTATCACCCTCAGTCCGCGCTGGCGCAGCCGCTCCACCTCGGCACTGTTGTGAACAATATCGCCCAGACAGTAGAGCTTGCCGTCGTGTGCCAGCTCCTCTTCTGCCGTTCCGATAGCGTTCACCACGCCGAAACAGAATCCCGCATTTTCGTCAATCGTAACTTTCAATTTCGTTGATATGTTGATATAATGGTACGTTGATATGTTGTGCGCCAGCCAATTCTCAATTTTCAATTAGCTCAAGCACTGGTTATCCAAATTCGATGCGTCTATCACCTCGTCGTATTCGGCAGGTGTCAGATCGTTGAAGAAAAAGTACACTGGGTTCACCTTGTTGCCGTTCTGAATCACCTCATAGTGCAGGTGATAGCCCTGCGCCAATCCGGTGCGGCCCACATTGCCAATCAACTCGCCTCGCTTCACCCGCTGTCCTGTCGACACCTTCACGTCCGATAGGTGGGCATACAGCGTCTTAAACCCATAGCCGTGATTTATCACAATGCACACGCCATAGCCGCCATAGCCCGCTCCGCGACCCGCCAGTTCCACCCGGCCGTCACCCGTGGCATAGACCGGCGTGCCGCTTTGTGCCGTGAGGTCCACGCCCGTATGCATACGGCGGTAGTGCAATATCGGGTGGTAGCGCATGCCGAAGCCCGACACCAGCCTGCACTGGTTCTTCCTAACAGGCATTATGGCTGGCATCGATGCCATTCGCTGCTGTTTCGTGCCCGCCATCTTGAACACTTCGTCCAGCGACACCGACTGTGCATACAGCCTGTTCTCCAACGTGTCCACACGCTGGCAGGTGAGCATAATCAGATTGCTGCCCGCGTGCCCGTCCAGCCTGCCGTAGTCCTTCGGCGAGGGACGGCGTTGGCTCTCAGCCACAGGCGATGCGCCGAAGATGGTCCTATACACCGCGCTGTCGCGCTCCTCGATGTCCGCCAGCACCTTGTTGCAGCGGTCCACACTCCGGTTGAGCGTAGCCAACTCGCGACGATATTGGGCAATATCCTCTTTCAGCAGTCTCTCCTTGGGCGAATCTATCAGCCTGTAAGCCAGCACGGCAAACAGCACCCCCAACACCACACCTAGCAACACGGTCGACGACACTCGTTTCAGCCTGTCGCCCCATGTCACCTCCACCCTCTCATACGAAAGCGTATGCGGGTTAAACCGGTATGTATACCTCTTCTTCATCCTTTCGAATTGAAAGGTGAAAAGCGAAAATTGAAAGTTCGTGAACGGTGAATCGTGAATGGACATTCCCTTTCACAAAATCAATTCACAATTCACTCATCATAATTCACTAAATTCAATTCTCAATTTTTCAACCCTCCTTGTACTTGTTCAGTGCATTGGCAAACTTCTTCAACGCCTTCACATCGCGCACATAGTAGCGCAGCTTCAGCTCGGGGATATACAGTTCGCCCACCACGCGTTCGCGCATACGGTGCTCCTTCTCCATCTCGGTAGCCGCCGACGTGTCCTGACTCACCAGCAGGCCGCTGCCAAACTGCTCGTAGTTGCGGTGGTGGCGCACCGCCGATGTCGACTCGTCGAGGTCGGCATAGCTGCTCAGCACCATGTTCGATATCATCTCGTAAGGCACCTCGCGGCAAAGGAACGTAAGGCTGTCCAGACTATACACGTCGAAATCGGTCGCGCTGCGGCTTGCCACCCAGAAATCGGGATACAGGAAATGATACTGCCCAATGCTGTCGCGCATCATGGGGGTCATCAGCGGAGCCTGTATGAAATTGAAAATGCCAAGGTCGAAATAGACTTGCTCAAAAGCATTGTCCAACCCCTCATACGTGTCCTTCGAATGCCAGATGCGGTGGCTTGCCGCCACCTCCACAAACGCCTTCACCACTTCGGCAAACTGGTTGTAGCGCTCCTCCGTGCACAGCTTCGGTATCGACAGCTGGATGTCGCGCACATCGTGCCCCAGCCGCGCGATGCGCGACTTGTAGCTCGAAATCACGTGTGTCTGATAGGTGGTCAGCTTGTGGCGCTTGTGGCCCAGTTCCTTGATGCCGTCGATGATGCGCTCGCCCTCCTCGGCCTCCTTGGCCAGGGGCAGCACATTCACGTATGCCTCCAGAATGCGGGCCTTCGTCTCGTCGGTCGTGGCACGCAGGGCCTCGTTGGCTTTCGTAATTTCCTTGTCAAACGAGAACTCCTTACCCTTCACCATGTCCCAGTAATTCTGTCTCAACTTGGCCTTCTCGCCATTACAAAAACTCTTATACGAATGACTCGAGCTGGTGCGGATAAAGAAACCCGTTCCCGGTGAACCGCACTCTACATACTGGCCCGACTTATACGATGACTCATAATGCCCTCTGATGCCGAACAGTGTAGGGCAGTAGTGGTTCGACACCCACACCGTCAGTCCCTTGGCAACAGTCTTGCGACTTTTCTGAAAAATCTTCATCTATTTTTGTGTTTAATTGTCCGAATATTTTGATTGCTTTTTCCGTTAGAAAAATAGAGGTCATCCATCTGCGTCAGCCGTCCCCTCTTGAGAGGGGTGGCTCGAAGAGCCAGGGTATATCCTCTAACCTCTAACCCCTCAGTTATCCATGAATAGCGCAGCCATATGCCGCCTCTATGGCCTCCATCACCGCCTCGCTCATCGTCGGATGCGGATGAATGGCACCAGCCACCTGCTTGGCGGTCAGTCCGTTCTCTCGTGCCACCACGATGCTGGCAATCATCTCCGTCACATTGTCGCCACACATGTGGCAGCCCAATATCTCGTCGGTGTTCTTGTCGATGACCATCTTGATAAAGCCGTCGGTGTTGCCCGCCGCCGTGGCCTTGCCGCTGGCCTTGAAGAAGAACTTGCCAACCAAAATCTCCTTGCCGGCCTCCAAGGCCTTCTTCTCGGTCAGACCCACACTGGCCACCTCGGGCGTAGTGTAGGTGCAGCCGGGGATATTGCTGTAATTGACCTTCTTGGGCTCGTGGCCTGCAATGTGTTCCACGCAGCAGATAGCCTCCGCGCTGGCCACATGCGCCAATGCGGGCCCGTGCACCACGTCGCCGATGGCATAATAGCCCGGCACGTTGGTCTGATAGTAGTCGTCGACCGTAATCTTGCCGCGCTCGAAGGCGATGCCCGTCTCTTCCAGACCGATGCCCTCCAAGTTCGTCACCACGCCCACGGCGCTCAGCACCACGTCGCAGTCCACCACCGTCTCGGCGTTCTTCTTCATATCCTTGATAGTCACGTGGCACACGTCACCTTCGATGTCCACCTTCTCCACGCTTGCGCTCGCCATCACCTTCATGCCCATCTTGCGGAAGCTGCGGCTGATCTGGCTCGCCGTGTCCTCATCCTCGTTGGGCAGAATCTGAGGCATAAACTCCACCAGCGTCACCTGCACGCCGATGCTCTGATAGAAGAATGCAAACTCGCTGCCGATGGCACCGCTGCCGCAGACCACCATGCTCTTAGGCTTAAAGGGCAACGTCATCGCCTCGCGGTAGCCGATGATGTGCTTGCCGTCCTGCGGCATGCTGGGCATCACCTTGCTGCGTGCGCCCGTGGCAATGACGATATGCTTTGCCTCATACTCCGTCACCGTGCCCTCGGCATCGGTCACAGCCACCTTGTGGTCGGGCAGCACCTTTCCGGTGCCCATAATCACGTCCACGTTGTTCTTCTTCAGCAAGAACTGCACGCCCTTGCTCATCGTCTCAGCCACTCCGCGGCTGCGCTGCACCATCGCCGACAAATCAGCCTCGGCAGGCTGTGCTGCCACGCCGTAGTTGGCGGCATGGTTGATATAATTAAACGCCTGCGCGCTTTTCAGCAATGCCTTGGTGGGTATGCAACCCCAGTTCAAGCAGATGCCGCCCAGGTTCTCGCGTTCCACAACGGCAGTTTTCATTCCCAGCTGCGAAGCCTTCACGGCAGCCACATAGCCACCGGGGCCGCTTCCGATAACGATAAGGTCGTAGTTCATATCTTTCAGTATTTGTAGTTATTATATTATATACTCAAATAAATAATTATCAAAATATCAATTTGCAAAGATACGATTTTTTTTCCAAATATCGTCTAAAAATATAAAAAAACAAACCTTTCTAACATTTTCCACCCCTCCCACCTTCATGGAACAACCCTGTCGAACGCCCACTCACCTCCTCGTCCCCAACTCCTTGCGCCACATTTTGCCCCTCCCGCCGTACCCCATTCCGCCCCACACCCCCTTACGGATTCCTACCGATTCTTACCGATTCTTACCGATAGGGGCTTTATTCTGGGGTGCTAGGGCGACAAAGGAGCGAAGATGAGTCTTTAATGGTTTGGGAGTTACTGGGAGCCACTAGGGTGACAGGGGGGTACAGGGGCAAGGAAAAAACGACTTGCGATAAAGATTGACAAAAAAAAATCATTATTTCACAAAATATTCGTATCTTTGCAAATTGCATTTTCATGCACCTACTATGTCTAAGAAGTGGATTATAGCGTTGTTGCTTCTGCCCACACTGCACGTTGGGGCACAAAGCATTAGGCTCACCCGATACGATGCGCCGAATGCGCTGTACCTTAGTTTCGACCGCCTCTTCAACTATAATCTTTATGAGAAAGCCCGCTTCGAATTGGGGTTTACGTGGGTGTCGCCCAACGAAACTGCCGCCCAGCAGCGCAAGGTTTTCGGACAATGGACGCTGACCCCCTACGTGGCATACGGCACCGGCGACCGCGAGTGGAAATACGGGCTCGGCACCCAGCTGAGACTTCCGGGCAGGAACGACGTGCGCCTGCGCCTACTGATTCGCAAGGACCTCGAACGGGCCGCCTCGCGCGGACTGGGCAGCTATCGGATGCTCACCCCGTCGTACAACACGGGCTATGTCGCCTCGCGATTTGTGAAGGTGGGGGGGGCGGACTTCGCTGTAATCTTTACTCCACTCCGGGAGTTGGATCTCTCGTTCGGTCTGCGACATACGTATGAGGAATACACTTTCGACGCTAGCGAACGACGAATGTTTACCGAGGCCTCAATGCGTGCCGACTGGCGGGGCGGCAAGTCGGCGATGACCGCAAATGGGGGCATCGTCTTTGCCCTGAGTGCGGGTCGCGTCGCCTCCCCCACCCCCGACGAGCGCTACTATGTAAGGGGGCTGCTGCAATACGACGCGGACCCGGGCGACATGGGGCTGCATGTATTCGGCCAGCTGGGCTTCGCCTCACAGGATGCTCCCTACAGCCGCATGTTCGACCTGTCGGGCACCGCCTACACATCCTATTTCTTCAGAAACACGTTCCTCACGGTACCTCCAAACAGATTCACCGCCAACGTTTTCGCACACGTGTGCCTCAACTACACCACCCCGCTGCCGCTGTGGGAACTGTCGTGGTCGGCACCCCACCCCTTCCTACAACTCAACGCAGTATGGGGAATGATGCTGGGGCAGGACGGACTAGGGCAGCGAGTATGGGACGGACTGCCACTGCAGGCTCCCAACAAGGGGCTGCTGGAGCCCGCCACGGGGTTTGACGGGCTGGTGCATTGGGGACTGCTGGACATGGGCTTTGGCGTTGCCTACCAGATATGTCCCATGTCTGCCGCCTACATGAACGAAAACCTTGTCGACAACATGGTGTTCGCCATCGTGGCGGACTTTATTCTGGACAAGTATAAATAAATTGAACTGACACTTTAAATTCTACGAAACAAACAACTGGTTATCATAATGAAAAATCAACTAATCATCGCGCTACTATTGTTGGCATTTGCCCCTCTGACAAATGCACAGAAAAATGCCCAGAAATATGATATGAGATTCGTCATCCCCCAAGGGGGAGAGCACGACAGCGTGCTGTATATAGGGCAGCACTACCGCGACCGTTTTATTGTATTGGACAGCACACGTGTGGGCAAGGACGACACCTATATTTTCGCGGGCAAGCGCAAGTGGGAGACAGGCATCTACGCACTGATGCAGAAGGATGCGAAGAAGAGCATCATAGACTTTACCATCGAAGGCAGCCAGCGGTTTACCATCCGCATGACTGCTTCGCATGAGGTGGCAGACCCTGAGAAAGACATCGTAGGGTCGACGGCCAACCAGGTGATGTTCGCCTACATCAAGCGCAGGGACGATGCAATGAAGCGGGTGCGCGACATCGAACAGCGGAAGAAGTCGACCGATGATAAAGTAAAGGAAGAGGCTGAGAATGATATGAAGCTGCTAACCAAAGAGATGGTAGAGTTTGAAGACTCCTATTTCGAGAAGTATAAACAGTACAGATACGTCCAGCTGACGAAGATGATGAACGGTCCCGAGGTGCCCGAAGAGGTGGGCGATAAGACGGCCTACTATCTTGAGCATTATTGGGACGGCGTGGACCTGACGGACCACAGTCTGGTGTATACACCCGACCTGTTCAACAAGATGAACTATTACTTCTTCGGAGCACTCTATCGTGCCGAAATGGACACGATTTGCAAGTATGCCGACATGGTGTTGCATAAGATTGAGGGCGACACGCTTATGATGCGTTACTTCATGGACTACATTATGCCACGATACTATCGCTCGACCAAGAACATAGGCTGGGACGCGGTGTGGTGCTACCTGGTGCGGCAGTACTACCTGACGGGCAAATGCGGCTGGGCGACGCAGAGCGAGATAACGAACAAGCGGCAGAGCGCGGAGTTCTTGGAGAAGTCGCTCATCGGGGCGCGGGGCGCGGAGCTGTGGATGGCCGACACCAACCAGTCGGCCGACCCAAAGGACTGGATTTCGTCGCACCGATTCCCGCAGAAGTACGTGATATTGTGGTTCTGGGACCCAGATTGCCACCACTGTCAGGAGCAGACCGCCACGCTGAAGGAGTTGTACGACTCGCTGTCGGCGGCAGGGAACAAGGTTTTCGAGGTGTACGCGGTAGGCTATGAGGCGGATGTGGAGAAGTGGAAGAAGTATGTGCGTGACCACAAGCTGCCCTTCGTGAACGTGGGCGGCAGCAACGTGAATATCGACTATCAGGAGGCATACAACGTGCATGGAGCCCCGACAATGATCATCCTGAACGAGGAGCGGCGCATTATTATGAACAAGGTGCTGCCCACCAAGTCGATACTGCCATTTTTGAAGCGGTATGAGGAATTAAAAATTATAAATTAAAATTTGGCTGACGCGGTTAACCTTATTTCGGGCAGACACAGGGGGCTGCCCCTACAATCAAAAACATTAACCTTTAAATAATAATACTATGAGAAAACACATTGTTGCAGGAAACTGGAAGATGAACAAGACTTTCAGCGAGGCTGACGACCTGGTCAGCGCAATTATGGACAAACTGGAGCAGGTGACACTTGACCAGAACACTCGCGTGATTATCTGCCCGCCGTTCCCCTATCTGGAGATGGTGAGCGACTATGGCGACGACAGCTATTTCGCCGTGGGCGCACAGAACGTAAGCGACCAGGAGGAAGGTGCCTACACGGGCGAGGTGTCGGCCAAGATGCTGGAATCGATGGAGCTGGACTACTGCATAGTGGGTCACAGCGAGCGTCGCGCCTACTATCATGAGACCGATGCCATCGTCGCCGCCAAGGTGAACCAGCTGCTGGCGCACAACATCAGCCCCATCGTCTGCTGCGGCGAGGTGCTGGAGGAGCGCGAGGCCGGCAAGCAGTTTGAGGTGGTGAAGAGACAGATTGAGGACGGCTTGTTCCACCTGACGGCCGAGCAGTTTGCCGACATCGTCATCGCCTACGAGCCCGTGTGGGCCATCGGCACCGGCAAGACCGCCACACCCGAACAGGCACAGGAGATTCATGCCTTTATCCGCGGCCTGATTGCCGAGAAATATGGCAAGGAGGTGGCTGACGAGACCAGCATCCTCTATGGCGGCAGCTGCAAGCCCTCGAACGCCAAGGAGCTGTTTGCCAACCCCGACGTGGACGGCGGCCTCATCGGCGGCGCATCGCTGAAGGCAGACGACTTTATCGCCATCGCGGAAGCGTTTTAGAATAAAAAATTAAAAATTAAGATTCGGCTCCCGCCCCATTTTAATTTTTAATTCTTAATTCACAACATGCAGTTCGAACGTTTTGTGGCAAGGCGTTTCCTACCAAGGGACCGAAATGGATTTTCGGGTCCCTTGGTGGGCATTGCCACCTACAGCATCGCCCTGGGGGTGCTGGTGATGGTGATGGCGGTGAGCATCCTGCGCGGCTTCCAAGGGGAGATACGCCAGAAGGTGGTGGGATTCGGGTCGCACATGGTGGTGACTTCCTACGCCATGGGCAACACCTACGAGGAGACACCCATCGGCAGCGACCGTCCCGAGGTGGAACGCATACGCCAGACTCCGGGGGTGAAGCATGTCAACCTGTTTGCCAACAAGGGGGGCATGATCAAGACCGAGGAACAGATACATGGCATCATCCTCAAAGGGGTCGACAGTGGCTACGACAGTACGTTTTTTGCCTCCAACCTAGTGGAGGGCAGACTGTTTTCCTTCCCTGCCGACAAAGCGTCGAACGAGATTATCGTCTCGCGAACCATCGCCAACAAGCTGGGCATCGCCCTAGGCGACAAGGTGCGCACCTATTTCTGGCAAGGCGAGAGCTACAGGGCTAGGGCATTTGAGGTGTGCGGCATCTATAATACCGACCTCGCCGACTTCGACGACCACTATATCGTGGGCGACCTGCGTCAGGTGCAACGGCTGAACGAATGGGACAGCACGCTGGTGGGCGGCTACGAGGTGCTGGTGGACGACTTCGGCCAGCTGGACGAGGTAGGCGAACGGGTGCTGACGCAACTGGGCTACGACCTGACAATGCACACCATCGTGGAGCAGAACCCCGCCCTGTTTGCATGGCTCGACCTGCTGGACAGCAACATTGTGCTGATTATCATCATAATGATGATGGTCTGCACGGTGGCAATCGTGTCGGCCCTGCTCATCATGATTTTTGAGAAGACCTCGACCATCGGCATCCTGAAGGCACTGGGTGCCGACAACCGCTCGGTGCGTAGGATATTCCTCTACAAGTCTGCCACCATCATCGCCAAAGGCATCGTGCTGGGCGATGCGGCGGCATGGCTGCTGGGATGGCTGCAGAGTCGGTTCCACCTGGTGAAGCTGGACAGCGCAAGCTATATGATGGAGAATGTGCCCATCGACCTCAACGTCACGACTTTCCTTGCCATAAGCGTGGGCAGCCTGGCAGTGTGTCTGCTCGCTTTGCTGCTGCCCACAGCCTATATCTCGCACATCGAACCCGCCAAAACTATCAAATTTGACTGACACACCATGAAGAAGGCTAAATGGATAATCATCGCCGTGACCGTGCTGCTGGCAGGCTTTGCCCTGTTTGAAATCAACAATCTGTCGAGCCAGATACGCCACTCGGAACAGGAGAAGGTGAAGCTGTGGGCCAACGCCATCAGCCAGAAGGCCGAACTGGTGAACTACTCGGAGGAGTTTTTCGCCAGCGTGGCACGCGACGAGCACCGCAAGATGGAGATGTATACCAACATCCTGCGCTCATTCGACCGGCGGGACATGGGCGCGGACGCCGACTTCAGCCTCGACTATGTGCGCTACATCGTGGACAGCTGCGAGACGGCTATCATCATCACTAATAGCGACTCGATTATCACCGTGCCCAGCGAGTTGGCAGGACAGAGGCTGGAAGGCAACCTACTGCGCGAGTTTTCGCACAACGAGCCTTTCCACTACCGCATCTGGGGGATGCCCATGACGCTGTACTACAAGGAGTCGAAGGTCTACACCGACTTGCGCCACGTGCTGGACGGCTTCAACCAGTCGTTCCTCTCGGAGATTACGAACAACTCGGTGTTTGTGCCTGTGCTAGTGGTGGACAGCCTGCAGGGCGTGGTGCTGGGCAGCGGCAATATCCCTGCCCGCGAGTTTGCCACCCCCGACCGGCTGGCAGAGAAGCTGTGTGAGATGGAGGAGGAGAACGACCCCATCGAGTTTCGCCTGCCCAACGGCAAGCGCGCCTACCTCTTCTACGAGAGCACACCGCTGCTGAAGGCCCTGCGGTGGGTACCGCTGCTGTATCTATTTGTGCTGTGCGTGCTGCTGCTGGTCAGCTACATTCTGTTCCGCACCGCCCACAGCATGGAACAGAACAAGATATGGGTGGGCATGGCCAAGGAGACCGCCCACCAGCTGGGCACGCCCATCTCGTCGTTGATGGCGTGGACACAGTATCTCGAAGGCAAGACCTTCGATGCCACCTATTCGGCCGAGATAAACAAGGACCTGAAGCGGCTGGAGACCGTCACACACCGATTCTCGAAGATAGGCTCGGTGCCGGAGTTGAAAGAAGAGAATGTCTGCACCGCCATTCAGAACGCCATCAACTACCTGCAAACCCGCGCCTCGCGCAAGGTGAAGTTCGTCACCAATTTCCCCGACGAGGAGCTGGTGGTGCCGTTGAACAGCTACCTCTTTGAGTGGGTGATAGAGAACATCTGCAAGAACGCTATCGACGCAATGGACGGCGCGGGGACATTTACAGTCATCGTGTCGTCCGACAGCCGACACGTCTATATCGACCTTGCCGACACGGGCCGCGGGATGTCGCCCTCCATACAGAAGCGGATTTTCGACAGCGGTTTCACCACCAAGCAGCGCGGCTGGGGCCTAGGGCTGTCGCTGTCGCGCCGCATCATACGCGACTACCACAAGGGCCGCATTTTTGTCAAATACAGCGTCGAGGGTCAGGGAACGGTGTTCCGCATCGTGCTGAACAGATGACAAATGTGTTAATTCGTTAATGTGCTAATGTGCCAATCTTTGATGCGCTAGCGACTAACGAATTAACACATTAACGAATTGACACATTCTAAAGTCTCTTCTTGAGGGCGGCAACGAAATTGGCAATATCCTCCTCGGTGGTGTCGAACGAGCACATCCAGCGCACCACGTTGTTTGCCTCGTCCCAGTCGTAGAAGAAATAGTCGTCGAGCAGACCAGTCCACACCTCGTGGGGCAGCTGCACGAACACGCTGTTCACCTGCACGGGATACATCACGCGCACTCCCGCTATGTCCTTCACCGCCTGATAGAGCAGTTGTGCCATGCGGTTGCTATGCTCGGCGTTGCGCCGCCACAGCGCGTAGGGGCAGACAGCGGTGTCTGTCCGCACAGTGAGATATGCCTCGAACTGGGCGGCGATGAAACGCATCTTGCTGCAAAGCTGCGACATCTGCTTGCGCCGATAGCGCATATCCACATCCAGTGCGGGATTGAGAATCACACAACTCTCGCCCATGAGCATACCGTTCTTGGTGCCGCCAAACGAAAGGCAGTCGACCCCGCAGTCGGTGGTCATCTCCTTGAACGTGCAGCCCAACGCAACGGCGGCATTCGCCAGTCGGGCACCATCCATGTGCAGATACATATTATATGAATGGGCCAAATCGGCGAGGGCGCGAATCTCATCGAGGGTGTAGAGGGTTCCCAACTCCGTAGCCTGCGCGATGCTGATGGCGCGGGGCTGCGAGTGGTGCTCGAAACCGAAGCCGTGCAGCTGGGTCTTGACCAATTCGGGTGTCAGCTTGCCGTCGGGCGTGGGGACGGTGAGCAGCTTGCACCCCACGATGCGCTGGGGCGCACCGCATTCGTCCACATGGATATGCGCCGTGTCGGCACACACCACCGCATGGTGCGAACGGCACATGGCATCGATGCACAGCACATTGGCTCCCGTGCCGTTGAACACAAAATAGACCTTAGTCTGCTCGCCAAAAGTCTGACGGAACAACTCTTCCACACGCTGGCAATACTCATCGTCGCCGTATGCAATGGCATGTTCCACATTGGCGGCAGATATCGCCTGCATTATCTCCGGGCTGATGCCCGAATGGTTGTCACTTCCAAAACCGCGCTTCATATTTGAATGTGTAAATGTGTGAACGTGTAAATGTATTGGTCTTTTGACGCGCCAATGACCAACGAATTAACACATTAACGAATTAACGAATTCTATTACTTGTCCATCGTGAAAAGAAATTCCTCGTTGCTCCTAGTGTTGGCCATGTTCTTCTGCAAGAACTCCATCGACTCTATCGAGGTCATGTCGGTCAGGATATTGCGCAGAGCCAATATGCGGGTGAGCATGTTCTTGGGCACCAGCAGGTCGTCGCGACGAGTGCTCGAAACAGCCAGGTCGATGGCGGGATAGATGCGCTTGTTCGACAACTTGCGGTCCAGCTGCAGCTCCATGTTGCCCGTACCCTTGAACTCCTCGAAGATGACATCGTCCATCTTGCTGCCCGTCTCGGTGAGGGCGGTGGCGATGATGGTGAGCGAGCCGCCGTTCTCGATATTACGTGCCGCGCCGAAGAATCGTTTGGGCTTCTGCAGGGCGTTGGCCTCCACACCGCCCGACAGCACCTTGCCGCTGGCAGGCTGCACCGTGTTATAGGCGCGTGCCAATCGGGTGATGGAGTCGAGCACTATCACCACGTCGTGGCCGCACTCGGTCAGGCGTTTGGCCTTTTCCAGCACAATGTTGGCAATCCTCACATGGCGGTCGGCAGGCTCGTCGAAGGTCGAGGCTATCACTTCCGCCTTCACGCTGCGCTGCATGTCGGTCACCTCCTCGGGGCGCTCGTCGATGAGCAACACCATCAGGTACACCTCAGGGTGGTTGTAGGCAATGGCGTTCGCCACCTCCTTCAGCAGCGTCGTCTTACCCGTCTTAGGCTGCGCCACGATCAGTCCGCGCTGACCCTTTCCGATGGGGGTGAACATATCGATGATGCGGGTCGACTTCGACTCGCCCGGATGCCCCGTCAGTTTGAACTTCTCCTCAGGGAACAGCGGCGTGAGCGACTCGAAGGGCACACGGTCGCGAATACGCTCGGGCGACAATCCGTTAATCTCCTTCACCTTCACGAGGAAGAAATACTTGTCGTTCTCCTTGGGCGGACGCACGGTGCCGCGCACCGTGTCGCCAGTCTTCAGCCCCAGCATGTGCACCATCTGGGCCGAGACATACACATCGTCGGGCGAAGCCAGATAGTTGTAGTCCGACGAACGCAGGAAACCGAATCCGTCGGGAGCCAGCTCCAACACCCCTTCGGCATCCACCACGCCGTCCATCTCAAAGGGATACACCTTCCGCTCGGGCTTGGGCTGCTGCTCCGCATGCTCCGCCTGTTCGCCAACCAATTTCTCGCCAGCGGGATTGTTGCGCCCACGGCCTTTGGCAAAACGGTTAAAGCGCTCACGACGCTCGCCCGCCTCCGCAGGCTCGTTCTTAGTTTCGGCAGCCACTGCCTGCTCGGCAGCCTCGGCCGTCTGCTCCTCGTGGGCCTCTGCCTTCGCGTCCGCCTGACTAGCTTCAGCTGCCTGCTGTTCTTCAGCCTTGGCCTCCTGTCTGTCGTCTGCCTTAGCCTCGTCTGCGGCCTTGGCCTTTCTGCGCTTGGGCTTTGCCGCTGGAGTGGCAGCTGGCTCGACGGCCCCAGCGGGCTGCACGTCAGCCTTCGGCGCGGCATCCTCGACAGCCGGTTTGGCGGCCGTCTTCTTCGGCCGCCCCCTACGCTTAGGAGCTGGCTCGGCAAGAGCCTCCTTAACATCCCCTGCCACAGTCTGGACACTCGGCTCTGTCGGCGTTTCCACCATAGCCTGTTCGCCCGTCGAGGCCTGGCGGCGTATCAGCCTGCCCGAAGGCGACACCACATCCGGAATCGTGGGCACCTCCGGCAGCACAAAGTCGGGAATGCTGATACCCGACTCTATCACCACCGGGGCGGTAAGGTCCTTGCTATTTATCACCAACGACGAATCCTCTCCCATACCGTTCTTGGCCACTGTCTGTGCCGCGTTGGTGCGGCGCACATGCTTGTGCAGGCTTGGATCGGTCATCGTCGACTCTGCCAGTTTCTGGGGTTTGATGCGGGCACGCTTCTGGCGTGGTGCCTGCGCGGCAGCGTTCTTACGCTGCTCCTCCTGCTCCTTGGTCAGGGCCTTGGGATTCTCCGACTGGAGGGCTATAATTTTATAAATAAGATCCTGGGGTGTGAAGCGCGACGAGCGGGCTATGCCCAATTCTTTGGCAATATTGATAAGTTCAATATGAGCCTTGGCTTCTAATTCTGCTTTGCTATACATGAAAAATAGCTATGTTCTTAGTTGTTTTGAGAAAAAAATTAATTCAATAAGGAATTGCGGAACGCCTTGAATACAAGTGCAAAAAACTTGATAATGCACGCCATCAAGGCGATTTTTGACACCACAAAAGTATAAAAAAAAATTGATTTCGCAATATTTTTTTGTCAAAATTCATTTTTCAATTTTCAAATTTCAAAATTTTTTATGTATTTTTGCAGAAAATTTCACGGAATATTAATCACACATAAAATAATAATACAATGAACATTCCTCAGAATTTAAAGTACACCCAGGACGACGAATGGGTACGCGTTGAAGGCGAATTTGCTTATGTTGGTATCACTGACTACGCCCAGCACGAGCTTGGCGACATCGTTTTTGTCGATGTCGACTGCGTGGGCGACACCATCGACGGCGGTGCTGCTTTCGGCAGCCTCGAGGCCGTTAAGACCGTTGCCGACCTGCTCATGCCCGTCACCGGCGAAGTGGTCGAGTTCAACGAAGCCCTCGAAGAGGCTTCCGCCATCAACAACGACCCCTACGGCGAAGGCTGGATTATCAAAATTAAGCCCGCCAACATGGCCGACATCGACGGTCTGCTCGACGCTGCTGCCTACACCAGCAAAATCGGTGCCTAATCATCAAGGCGTTATTAACTGAAAATCAATAGCAGGGCGCTCCATTTGCGGAGTATCCTGCTTTTTTTTTACCGCACAGGTAAGAAATCGGACATTTTTGCGTCTATACATAACATGAAGCAAACCATACTCATCACCTTTGCCCTCAGCCTTGCCGCCACCCTCTCAGCCCAAGAAACCGCTGGCACAGCCGCCCCATCCCCCACTCCGACAAAACACGCCCTACACTCCGTCGGCATCACCGCAGGCCCCACCGTCGGCACAGGCATACACAGCATCCCGCACCTCCTGCGCGAATTCAGCCAAGTCTCCGCCCTAGGCTTCAATGCCGGCATCTGCGGCACCTACGAAACCCGCAACGGCTCCCGCACCGACTTCGCTGCCGAATGGTCCCTCACATACGGCTACCACCACACCACCCTTCACTCCACCGCCGTCGACGGCACAACCTACGACTGGAACATCCCACGGCACACACTCTCGGCACGCGTGGCACCCCAACTGGTCATTCACACCCGCTGCCCACTCTCCCTCACGGTGGGCACCGGCCTTGGGTTCTCCACCGAGAACCTCCACGATATAAGTAGCAAAAGCGCCTACTACCTCATCGAAAACATATTCAACTATAGCGAAATCGACCTCAACCTAGGAGCCTCCTATCCACTCACCGACCGCCTCACCGTCGCCGCCGAAATCATATACGATATCCTCACCTACGAAACGGCATACTCCGAACTTCCCACACTCTTCGACCACTTTAACTGCCAACTCTTTTTCTCCCTCCGCTACACATTCAAACGCACATCCTCCAACAACCCCTAGTCCCCGCCCCACTTCCCCATAGACGGTCCCCCACTTTACCCCCACCTTACTCCCGACAAACCTCGCTATTTCTTCGGTTCTTCATCGCTCCATGACCGCTTCACCAGCGAACAAGTATTCTCCGAAAGTCCTAAATCAATACTTATTAATAGGGAATGACCACCACCTAACTACATTATTTCGTGTGTTCTAAAAATATTTAGAGCAAAAATGTAATGATTCAAAAATAATTTGTATATTTGCAACAGGTTAAGCCGATAGCGGCGCAACCGAATTAATTGAAATACGAAGCGTTATGCTTTTCTTGTGTCTGAAAACGTGAGAAATTTTCAAGATAATGCAAGGAAGTATAATGGTTCGCGCGCATAGCGTGGACTGTTTGCTGCATCTTCATTATCAAGGTATTTTCTCACGACCCTCAGACAAAGAAGTGGTATACGGCACCACGCTTCTTTTGTAGACTGTTCTTGGGGTGCGGAGGACATAATAAAAGAAAAAACATGAGAAAACTTAGTACAGTATTTATCGCCATTGCTGTATCAATCATATTTGCAAGGTGTTCCCCAACTTCTGCAATCAAGTATACAGATTTTCGTGCAGAGATGGACAGTATCGGAATATGTCTCAATAAAATGGGTTACGAAAAGAAAGGATATTCCGATAATTCCCAAAACGAACTATACGTTAAGGGATCATGCTATACCCCAAAACACGGATATGGAACAGCATTAGGAAACAATTATATTACGAAAGAAAGATATTCTTTTGGTAATTCCGATGGGGATAGTATGAGTTTTACGGTTTCCTACAGACTAGTTGATATTAAAGATTATGAATCCATGGATAAAATCATATGTGTACAGGATATAAATGTGTCACAATGTGATGTCAGTTCTCCAAAGGATTATAATAAAGTATGCGGAGATTCCTCTCCAATTCAAAAAATAAAAGAGCTGAGACCAAAACCCCTAAATCAATCCTCATCAGGTGCTATCGTAGCACTATTTATTTTTTTAATAGCAATACCAGCATTCCTTATTGAATTCCATCTTAGCCATTAAAATGCACATCATTATCAATGAAACATTGACGCCCGCACCTTGGGGATGCGGGCGTAGCGTTTATTATCGCCATCGGTGGTTCGCCGAGGCTAGTATGCTCTCGCGAAGATAACTCGGCGGTGGGAGGGCTGGCCGGTGAGGACGCATTAGTATTCGGTTAGGGCTAGCGAAACTATGCTATGCTGACATCAAGGCGGAGGCTGATGCCTAGCGCTTCGGCTATTTGAATGAAGGAGGACAACTGCATATCGGTTTCTCCTTTTTCAATACGGTTGATGTAAGTGCGTTCTTTCCCCACGCTTTCGGCAAGTTCCTTTTGCGTAAGATTTAGTTCTTTGCGACGGTTGCGCAATATTTCGCCATAATACCATGCCTTAGCCTTGGCATCGAATGCGGAGCGGCTGCCACTCCCTTTTTCGCCAATTCTTTCTGCCAGTACGGATTCGGCATTGACAAAACCTTCTTTTGTAGAAAAATCTGTTTGTCTGATACGTTGCAGTTCCTCTGATGTCAGTCTTTCTGTATTCATAACAACCTCCTTAATATTTGCGTAGCCTTAATTATTTCCTTTTTGTAGTCTTTTGTGCTTTTCTTCACAAAGCCATTGAGAAAGATTATTGTTTTTGAATTGTTGATATTCTCACAGTCTACCGAAAAAAGAATCACTCTTACTTCATTGTCCACCTTCACTCGAAGCTCGTAGAAATCCGTGTTCACCAATTTCTTGACAAAACGAGTAGATATGACTGGCAACGTTTCTAAGAGCGTTGCCGCATAGTTCAATTTTTCTAAAGTTCGGGCATTTAATTGTTTCTCAAACTCTAGGTATTCTGAAGAGAATATTAGTTTTCTTTCCATGCACAGGTAACGAAATAGTTACTTTTTTATTGTATGGAAGAATAAAAAAATGCCCAGAGACATGTGGTGCTCTGGGCAATACGATATTATGTAGAACTATTAGTATGCTCTCGCAAAGATCACGCGGCGGTGGGAGGGTTTGCCGGTGAGGATGCACTGGCCTTCCTCTTCGGGGCTGTCGTAGGGGATGCAGCGGATGGTGGCCTTGGTGAGCTCCTTGATTTTTTCTTCCGTCTCGGGAGTGCCGTCCCAATGGCAGAGTAAGAAGCCGCCTTTTTCAATTTCGACGAGGAACTCGTCCCAGGTGTCGACACGGCGGGTGTTGGCTTCGCGGTAGTCGCGGCTGCGGTTGAGGAGGTTGTGCTGTATCTCGTCCATGAGCTGGGCGACGTGGTCGGCGATGCCTTCGATGGGCATGGTGATTTTTTCCAGCGTGTCGCGGCGGCAGACTTCACAGGTGCCGTTCTCGAGGTCGCGAGGACCGATGGCGAGGCGCACGGGAACACCCTTGAACTCGTATTCGGTGAACTTCCAGCCGGGTTTGTACTCGGTGCGGTTGTCGTACTTGACGGTAAGGCCCTTGGCCTTGAGGGCATCGATGAGGGGTGCGATGTGGGCATCGAGCTCGGCCAGCTGCTCGTTGGTCTTGCAGATGGGGACGATGGCCACCTGTATGGGCGCGAGCTTGGGCGGCAGCACGAGGCCGTTGTCGTCGCTGTGGGTCATGATAAGGGCACCCATCAGTCGTGTGGAGACCCCCCACGAGGTAGCCCACACATATTCGAGCTGGTTCTGCTGGTTGAGGAATTGCACGTCGAATGCCTTGGCGAAGTTCTGTCCGAGGAAGTGCGAGGTGCCGGCCTGCAGGGCCTTGCCGTCCTGCATCATGGCCTCGATGCAGTAGGTGTCGAGGGCACCAGCAAAACGCTCGTTGGGCGATTTCACGCCCTTGACCACGGGCACGGCCATCCAGTTCTCGGCAAAGTCGGCGTAAACGTCGAGCATGCGGCGAGCCTCCTCTTCGGCCTCCTCGCGGGTGGCGTGGGCGGTGTGGCCTTCCTGCCAGAGAAACTCGGCGGTGCGGAGGAACATGCGGGTGCGCATCTCCCAGCGGACCACGTTGGCCCACTGGTTGCAGAGGATGGGCAGGTCGCGGTAGGACTTGATCCAGTTCTTATAGGTGCTCCAGATGATGGTTTCGGAGGTGGGGCGGACGATGAGTTCCTCCTCGAGACGGGCGGCGGGGTCGACAACGACACCCGTACCATCGGGATTGTTCATCAGGCGGTGGTGGGTGACGACGGCGCACTCTTTGGCGAAGCCTTCAACATGCTCGGCCTCACGGCTGAGGAACGACTTGGGGATGAAGAGGGGGAAGTATGCGTTCTGATGGCCGGTGGCCTTGAACATGTCGTCGAGGGCGCGCTGCATCTTCTCCCAGATGGCGTAGCCATAGGGCTTGATGACCATGCAGCCACGGACGGCAGAATTCTCTGCCAAATCGGCACGCACGACCAGTTCGTTGTACCACTCGGAATAGTTCTCGGAGCGTTTTACAAAATCTTTTGCCATGTTATAATTTAAAAATTAAAATTTAAAAATCTGTTGTTATCAAATAATTTGCGTATCTTTGCAGTTTGAAATCACGCTTGCTTTTGAGCGTGCAAAATTACGAAAATATTATCATATTAATGAATATCAGAGAAAAAATATTTTGCAAGTTATGTGTTGCCACTGCCGTGATGGCGATGGCAAGTGCGACGGCACACGCCCAGAATGCCCCAAAACTGGACACGCTGGAGTGCCACATAGTGGGTTTTAACGTGGGGGTGAAAATGCCTTCGGAACGGTTCTCGTTCGGCACCGCCCCCGACGGCACGACCAGCCAGCGGGCGACGATGGCGAGCCTGTATCCGGGAGCTTACATGGACTATGGCATCAACTCGTTCTACAAGTATGGCAACGGGTGGCTGGTGTCGGTGGACGGCAACGTGTGGTTTGGCAACAACAACCTGCTCTACCGCAAGGAGCGTATGGGCAGCGTATACACTCACGACAGCATCGTCATCGGCGCCAACGGCACCGATGCGAGCGTCTCCTGCTACAACCGCGGATTCAGCCTGCAGGGCGGCGTGGGCAAAATATTTGTCGTGGCTCCGAGGAAGAATCCCAACTCGGGCATACTGGCACGCCTCAGCGTAGGTTATATGCGGCAGCAGACCATCTTCTCCCCCGAGCTGGAGCATGCCCCCCAGGTGGAGGGCGACTACGGCCTGCTCTACGACCACCAACGGCAGGGTGCGATACTGACCGAGTCTATAGGATACTGGTTTATGAGCAACAACGCCAATTTGCTGAACCTCTACGTGTCGTTCGACATATCGCAGTGCTGGAGCTGGTCAACGCGCGACTATGTGATAGACGACTATCTGGGTCTGCACGGCAAGGACAACAACCGCTATTTCGACCTCGTCTACTCCATCAAGCTCTGTTGGATGTTCCCGCTGAAAGGCAAGGCATCGCAGGAGTATTACTATTATTAATAATGTCGTAATCACGTAATGCGGCTCAAAACATTCAAGCAATAAACATGCGCTATTTATATTCATTCGGAATCAGGTGCTACGCGATGGCTGTCGGGATAGCGTCGCTGTTCAACCCCAAGGCGAAGCAGATGCTGGCAGGATGGCGGCAGACGTTTGGGAGGCTGTCGGTGGCCCCTGTGGGCAGCGGAAAGACGGCATGGTTCCACGCCTCGTCGCTAGGCGAATTTGAGCAGGCACGCCCCGTGCTCGAGGAGTTTCGCCGTCGGCATCCCGAATACAAGATATGCGTCACATTCTTCTCCCCCTCGGGTTTCGAGGTGAGGAAAGACTACCCCCAGGCCGATTTTGTGTGCTACCTGCCCATGGACACCCAGGCCAACGCCATCCGCTTCGTGAACCTGCTGCGCCCCTCGGTGGCATTCTTTGCCAAATACGACTATTGGTTCAACTATCTCGAACAGTTGCGCCGACGCAACGTACCCACCTATATTTTCTCCGCCATATTCCGCCCACGGCAATATTTCTTCCAATGGTACGGGAAATGGTTTCTGAGACAGGTGGGCAGCTGCTTCACCCACCTGTTTGTGCAGAACGAGGAATCGCAACAGCTGCTGCAGTCGCACGGCATCGGGCACGTGTCTATTGCGGGCGACACCCGTTTCGACCGCGTTCACGCCATAGCCCAAGAAGCCAAACGCAACGACAAGGTGGAGCAGTTCCTCTCGCTCCACAGCGGCGACCCCGTGCTGCTGGCAGGCAGTTCGTGGGAGCCCGACGAGGAGCTGCTGATGCGCTATCTGCAACACCGAGACGGCCGTCTGGTGCTCATCCTTGCACCGCATGTGATAGGCAAAAGCCACCTCGAATGGATTGAAAAATCGCTGCCCAAAGGCCAGCGTTGCACGTTCTACTCGCAGATGGGCGATGCCGACCCGCAGTCGAGGGTGCTGATAATCGACAATATGGGCATGCTCTCGTCGCTCTACCGCTACGCCCAGGTGGCCTACATCGGCGGCGGATTCGGCGCAGGCATCCACAACATACTGGAGGCCGTCACCTTCGGCAAGCCCGTGGTGTTCGGGCCCAACTACCACAAGTTCAAAGAGGCCTGCGACATCATCGACGTCAAGGGCGGCTACACTTTCGACCGCTACGAGCAGCTCGAGGCCACGCTCGACAGGCTGTTCGACAACGATGAGACCTACCGCCACGCCTCGCAGCAGTGCACACAATACATGCAACACAACCTGGGCGCCACCGAACTGATACTGGCCCTTGTCGACAAAGGCATTCCTAACATTTGACACCATGAAAAAAGGCCTGCACATACTGACACTCGTCTGCGCCATGCTCAGCATGACGGGATGCAGCGTCGACAAGTATCTGCAACCCGGGCAGAAACGGCTGTACGACAACCAAATCAACGTAACCATGGCCGACAGCAGCGCGGTAACGCCCGAGGTGTCGCAAGCCCTGGCCGATGCCAAGCAGTATTTCCACCAAAAGCCCAACAGGCAGATACTGTGGATGCCCATCCTGATGCGAATCTACTGTCTCTCCGACCCCGACAAGGACAACTGGCTGAACAACCTGCTGCGTTCCAACGGCGAACCGCCGGTGGTGTACGACCGCAATGCCGCCCAACGCACCGCCCAGCAGCTGGCCACCCTGCTGAAGACCAAAGGCTGCTTCAACTCGGTGGTGACAACCGACACCGTGCATCACGGGACCTCGTCGGTAACGGTAAACTACAACATCCGTGCCACCCAACGGCGCAAAATCGACGACCTTGAGTTCCGCTGCCGCCAGCAGGACATCCACGACCTTCTGCAGACATGGAAAGAGTCATCGCTCTTGAAAGTAGGCGACTACTACGACCAACAAAAGATGACCGACGAGCAGAGCCGACTGGTCGCCAACCTGAAAAACGAAGGCTACTACTTCGCAGGACCCGAAGTCATCCGCTTTCTGGTCGACACCACCTACGACAGCCGCGCGCTGAGCATCGCCGTAGTCGTGCGCCCACCGCAAAGCCAGTCGCACGACTCCTCCTCCAGCCCTGCCCTACAAAAATACCACATAGACAATATATATATATACCCCAACGTCTCCACCGCGCCGGGCATCGGCAGCCAACACTACGACACCCTCGTCTACCCCTACCAGTCGCGCCACAGCCTCACCAACTTCTACTATATATATGACAAGAAGATAAGCCCCTCGCCCAAGACCATCAGCCGCGCCATGTTCCTCTACAACGGCATGACCTACCGTCCCCGCTTCGTCACCAGCACCACCAACTCGCTCCTGGGACTCCACAACTTCAAATACGTCGACATCAACTTTGAAGAGTCGCCCAACAGCACCGACACCAACCGCCTCCTCGACGCCCGCATACGCCTGCTCAACAGCCCGAGACACCGGCTGAGCATGTCGTTCGAACTCACCAATGCCTCCAACTTCTCCAACAAGGAAAGCAACTTCATCACCAGTGGCAACCTGGGTCTGGGCACCACCCTGGGCTACCAAAACAACAACCTCTTCGGCGGAGCCGAAATGCTCAACATTGAAGGCAGCCTAGTCTTCGACCTGCCCAAATACGCCTTCGCCTCCTCTGGCCGCGACTTCCACAACACCTTCGCCTCCTTCGAGTCGGGCCTCAACACCTCCCTCGACCTCCCCGACTTCCTCATGCCCTTCGGGCAAAACATCCAGTGGCAGAGCAGTAAGCCCCACACCCTCCTCGAACTCAACGCCAACTACCTCTATCGCAACCTCACCCTACCCAAATACTACGCCGACGGCTCCGACCTAGACATCACCCTCGAGCAGCTCCGCTACGGGGGCTCATTCGGCTACACCTGGAGCCACAACCGCAATGTCAAGCACAAGCTTCTCCCCATCAACCTCTCCTACTCGCACATACTCTCCGGTTCCGAATACTACCTATACCTCACCGACCTCATCTCCGACATACAATTCATCTACCAGTCCATCGACTACGTGCTGCTCAACACCCACTACGAATACACCTACTCCAACCAACGTATCGGCGCCCGCACCAATTTCAACTACCTCCGCTTCTCCGTCGAAACCGCCGGCAACCTGCTCAACGCCGTCGACCGTCTCATCCACGGCTCCGAGCGCACCCCCGACGACGAGGGGCTAGAATACTACCAATACTTCCGCTTCGACGGCGAATTCAAACGCTACATCTACATGAACAACAACAGCACGCTGGTATTGCGCGCCCTCATAGGATTGGGCATCCCCTACGGCCATAGTTCCAACATCCCATACGAAAAGATGTTCGTCGGCGGCGGTCCCACCACCATGCGCGGCTGGGCCCTGCGCCATCTGGGCTACGGGCAGTACCCCACCAGCCAAACCGACTTCACCGTGGGCATCGGCGAAATACAGCTCGTCGCCAACATCGAACAACGCTTCCCCCTCTTCGGCATCTTCGAAGGCGCGCTCTTCGCCGACATGGGCAACGTGTGGATGAACGACAAATGGGGCATCGGCATGTTCGGCAACTTCCAACCCTCCGAAATACTCCGTGGCATCGCCCTCGACGCCGGCATCGGCATCCGCGCCAACATCTCCGTCGTCACCCTCCGCATCGACCTCGCCCTGCCACTCCACGACCCCGGCTACCCCGCCGGCTCGCGCTGGCTCCCCTCCCACTGGGCGTGGGACAAGATAGTCGCCAACTTCGGAATCAACTACCCCTTCTAACAAACTATCCCCTCCATCAAATCCATCCCCCCTATCAATCCTAAACAAACCAAAACACCATGCAAAACCTCCTCAACACCGTCAGCCAAATCTTCGCCGCCGAAACCTTCGTGCGCGAACCCGTCCGGCTCTACGAGCCCATCGAATACACCCTCCGCCTCGGCGGCAAACGCATCCGCCCCCTCATGCTCCTCGCCGCCCACCGCATGTTCGGCGGCAGCGACGACACCGTCCGCCACGCCGCCATCGGCATCGAAGTCTTCCACAACTTCACCCTCCTCCACGACGACCTCATGGACCGCTCGCCCCTGCGCCGCGGCCAGCCCACCGTCTACCGCAAATGGGATGAAAACACCGCCATCCTCTCCGGCGACACCATGTTCGCCCTCGCTTGGCACCACCTCCTCCTCCAGCCCCACCACCGCCTGCAAGAAATACTTCAGTGCTTCAACCAAACCGCCATCGAAGTCTGCGAAGGCCAGCAATACGACATGAACTTCGAGACCGCCGACCACGTCACCATCGACGACTACATGATGATGATCCGCCTCAAGACCGCCGTCCTCCTCGCCGGAGCACTCAAAATCGGCGCCCTCTACGCCGACGCCCCCGCCGCCGACATCGACCACCTCTACCAATTCGGCATCCACCTCGGCCTCGCCTTCCAGCTCCAGGACGACCTCCTCGACGCCTACGGCGACACCGCCACCTTCGGCAAGCAGACCGGACAAGACATCCGCGACAACAAAAAGACCTACCTCATCCTCTCCGCCCTCCAGCTCGCCGACCCCGCACAGCAGGCCGAACTGCGCACCCTCTTCTCCTCCACCCCCGCCGACAGCGATGCCAAGGTCCAGCGCGTGCTCGACATCTACCGTCAGCTCGACATCCGTCAGCAGGTCGAAACAGCCATCCGCCACCAATTCGACCTCGCCCAGCAACACCTCGACGCCGTCCGCGTCCCCGCCCCCCAAAAAGCCCCCTTGCGCCAGCTCATGGACACCCTTTTCGACCGCAAAAAATAAAAAAAACAAACATTTTTTCAATAAATCAGAAAATAAGCGTATATTTGCAGAAACAATATACTATCACGAAAGCAAACTAACTAATTAATAATTAACACATTAAATTAAATCATGAAAAAAGTAATTGCTTTGATGTCAATCTTTGGACTATTGACATTCGCCAATTTCAATGGTGTCATGGCTCAGCAGCCCGCCGAGGCCGCACAGCCTGCAACTGAACAAGTCGACGAGCAGACCGCTGACAGCACCGTCGCCGAAGCCCCCGTCGCTGAAGAACCCGAACAGGTCACCGCTCCCGCCGAAGAGACCAAGTCCTTCCACCAGGTCCTGAAAGAAAAATACATTCAGGGTGGTGCTGGCTGGATGACCCCCGTGCTCCTCTGCCTCATCCTCGGTATGGCCCTCATCATCGAGCGTATCCTCTACCTCAACATGGCCACCACCAACGTGCAGAAACTCCTCGAAGGCATTGAAGAACACGTCCAGAAGGGCGACTACAACGGTGCCAAAGACCTCTGCCGCGACACCCGTGGCCCCGTGGCCTCCATCTTCTACCAAGGCCTCGACCGCGTCAACGAAGGCCTCGACAACGTCGAAAAGGCCGTCACCTCCTACGGTGGTGTCCAGATGGCCCGTCTCGAGAACAACATGACCTGGATTGCCCTGTTCATCGCTCTGGCTCCCTCCTTCGGATTCCTCGGCACCGTCGTCGGTATGGTCAAGGCATTCGATGATATCGAAGTCGCTGGTGACATCAGCCCCACAGTTGTGGCTGGCGGTATGAAACTCGCTCTTATCACCACCATCTTCGGTCTTATCACCGCTATCATCCTTCAGATTTTCTATAACTACATCCTCACCAAAATCGAGAGCCTCGTTGCCCAGATGGAAGATGGTTCCATCTCCTTCATGGACATCCTCGTCAAGTACAAGAAATAATAGTTATAAGGAATCTCAAACCTATTTATTAAAAACTTAAATCCTTAAACTATTATGAAAGAGAAAACCGATAAATTACTGACCCT
>JAEEIS010000112.1 GCA_016281475.1 Bacteroidales bacterium | reverse complement strand
TGGCTCTGCCTGTCGCGTTGGGAGTTTCTGGTGTCGGTGGCGGCGATAGTGTTGAGGCTGTCGTTTGTCCCGTTGTTTTTCCAAGTGGGGGGCAACACGGACGCAGAGCCTGCCGACGACGTGGTGAAGATAATGACGTTCAACACACATGGCTTTGGGGGGCTGGACAGCGACACGGCAATGACAAAGGATTCGGGGGCGGTGATATTCCTGTCGATAGTGGATGAGGAGCAGCCCGACGTGCTGTGTCTGCAAGAGTTTTTCAGTCCACGGCATGTAAAGGTGGCCGACAGCCTGAAAGCAAGGGGGTATGTGAATCATTACGGTGTGCATGGCCAGAATCCGGCATCGCAGGTGATATTGTTCACGCGCCTGCCGATGGTGCGTACGCACGATATGGACAAAAAGTCGATGTTTGCCGTAGATGTGAAAAAGGGCGAGAACGAAGTGCGAGTGTGCTGTGTGCACCTTAATTCGTACCAGCTGACCGAGGAGGATATGGAGGGCTTTGAAAAGTTGTCTCATGCCAAGCCCGACAGCAATACGCATAGGTTGTTGAAGAAGTTTAAAGAAACCACGCTGCGCCACGAGCAAGAGTGGAAGGAGGAGCTGTTGCCATTCGTGGAGTCGTCGCAGATACCCTTTGTACTGGTGGGCGACTTCAACGATACGCCTGCCTCGTATATCTACCAGCAGGCTACTGAGTTGTTGATGGACCCCTATGTCGAGCAGGGAAGAGGGTTTGGGACAACATACCACGGTCCGTTCCCCGCCTACCGTATCGACTACGTGCTGCACACACCCGACATGGAGGCCTTGTCGTATAAACGTGTGAATACCTATATCTCGGACCACTACCCTGTGGTGGTGAATCTGAGGTTGAAAGGAGAAAAATGAAAATTGGCTGCCGCACCTGTGACCATCGGAATAACTAAAACCAGATGACTTCGTATGTTCCTTTTTCTAACATTCTTTCTTGGCATACTCTCAAGCATTTGTTTCTATAGTGTTATAAATAAGACGAAGGATAATAGCAAAAATCCGATGAAATGGGTATCGATATGGAGTATTTTTATGAACGAATTTATCGAAGGTATTAGGGTGAGAAATAGTAAGGTGGTATTTCTTGGAGTAGCAGCAATTGTTTTACTTGTTTTGGCATTGATTTGTTTCTTTAAATATTAATAATTTTGACACCCAAAGAACGATATAGGAGGCTGATAGCCTATTTTGAGAAGGAACGCCCCACGGCGCAGTCGGAGCTGGTGTATGAGAACGCATTCCAGCTGCTGGTGGCGGTGATTCTGTCGGCACAGTGTACCGACAAGCGGGTGAATATGACCACGCCCGCTCTTTTTGCCGCTTACCCTGACGCGCAGGCAATGGCGGCTGCAACGCCAGAGGAGATTTTTGAGTACATCCATTCCATCTCCTATCCCAACAATAAGAGCAAGCACCTCGTGGGCATGGCGCAGAAGCTGGTGTCGGATTTTGGTGGAGAGGTGCCGAGCGACGTAGACGAGCTGCAGACTCTGCCCGGCGTAGGTCGTAAGACCGCCAACGTGATTGCCTCGGTAGTTTTCAACCTGCCTGCGCTGGCGGTGGACACGCATGTGTTTCGCGTCGCCAACCGCATCGGACTGACCAAGAACAGCAAGAACCCCCTACAGACCGAGCGCGAGTTGGTGAAGCATATACCCGAAGAGAAAATACCCATCGCCCACCACTGGCTGATACTGCACGGACGCTATGTGTGCCAAGCCCGCAAGCCCCACTGCAACGAGTGCGGCATCAGCGAATTGTGCGACTATTATAAAGTAAGAACTAAGAGCTAAGAAGTAAGAAGTAGGCTGTCGCGCCTGAATGTATTTCAATTTTCAACTTTCAATTTCCAATTTCACAAGTGTTTACCCATCCGCTTTTTCTCATAGGTCTTGTGGCTGTCGGCATCCCGATAGCGATACACCTCTTGCAGTTGCGACGCTACAAGAAGGTCTATTTTAGTAATGTTGACATGCTGGAGGAGTTGCAGAACGAGGACCGCCGCCAGCGCAACCTCCGCCAGCTGCTCATCTTGGCGATGCGAATCTTCGCCATCGTCTTCTTGGTGTTGGCATTCGCCCAGCCGGTGATACGTAGCAAAGGCTCGCAGCAGCACTCGGGTGGCACGGTGGTGAGCGTCTATATCGACAACTCCTACAGCATGGAGAGCGGCGGCATGGACGGCAGCCTGCTGGAGAGTGCACGTCGTAAGGCTCGCGAGATATCGGCAGCCTATAAGCCCGGCGACCAGTTTCAGTTGCTGACCAACGATTTGGGTGGCGGGCAGTTCCAGTGGCTCAGTCGCGAGGAATTTTTGACGGCCGTTGACGGCTTGCAGGCCAGCGCGGTGACGCAAAGTCTCTCCGCCGTGGCACAAAGGCAGAACGAGTTTCTGCGGTCGGCAACGTCGGACAACCGTCACGCCTACGTGATTAGCGACTTCCAACGCTCCACGGCCGACATCGCCGAATACCCAGCCGACAGCAGTATTCTTACCACGTTCATCCCCTTGGGTGGCAGTGCGGTGGCGAATGTCTATCTTGACACGCTGGTGTTTGACAGCCCCGCCTACTATGCCGGAGCCACGGTGCAGGTGGAGGTGACGGTGCGCAACGATGGCGACAAGGCGGTGGAGAGCCTTCCGCTGCGGTTGCTTGTGGGCGACAAGCAGCGTGCCATCGCCTCGGTGGACGTGGCGGCACATGGGTCGGCGACAGCCAAGATGACTTTCGCCATCGGCGACGAACAAACATACCCCGCCACTTCGTGGCATCCCTCTCAAGAGGGGACTGTCCAAGGCATGGTGGAGACTACAGACTACCCCATCACCTTCGACGACAGGCTCTATTTTTCGCTACCCGTGGTGCGGCAGGTGCCTGTGATGGTGGTGGGCGGCAAGGGTGAGAACCCATTCTTGCAACGTCTCTTCAGTGGTGACTCGCTGGTGCGCTACCGGCAGGTGTCGGCCAATCAGATAGACTATGCCCAGTTCGCTAATGGCGGCTTTATTGTGCTCGATGAGATGCACGACATCCCCTCTGGCATGGCGCAGACGCTGCATCAGTTTGTTGAGGATGGAGGCTCCCTGTTGGTGATACCTGGCGAAGGGATGGTGACGGAGTCGTACAACAGACTGCTGGCCATGATGCAGGCTCCGCAGTTGGGTGAATGGACCACCCGTAAGACCCGCGCCGAGCAGGTGGCGACCGACATGCCGCTGTTCCGTGGCGTGTTTCAGGGCAAACTGGACGACATGGAACTGCCCTCGGTGATAGGGCATTATCGCCTGAACGTTCAGGCGGGAACGGTAAGCCAGTCGGTAATCAAGTTACTAGACGGAGGTGATTACCTGACCTGTACCCCTGTGGGCGAAGGTCGCTGCTATCTGTTTGCCGCCCCTCTTAGAACCGAGTATACCGACTTCGTGCAGCAGGCACTCTTCGTGCCCACGCTCTATAATATGGCACTCTTCAGCACCCCGACAGCGGTGCCCTACCATCTGCTGACAGGCAATGAACCGATTGCCCTGCTGGGGAACTACGATGCTGAGGACCTGCCCCATCTGATTGGAAACGAAGATGAATCTTCCGACCTTATCCCCGACATCCGCCGCATTGGGTCGCGACAGTGGCTGCTGACCCACGGTGCCGTCTCTCGGGCGGGCAATTACCGCCTGCAGGCCACTGGCGCATCCGCTCCAACTGAAGGCCTTTCGTTCAACTACAGCCGACAGGAGTCCGTCATGGACTTCTACACCCCCACCGAGGTGAAGCAGTTGGTGGACGACATGCACTTGGATAATTGTAGCGTAGCAACCAGTGCGCAGAAGTCGATGACCGACTATATCCGCCAACGTGGCCAGGGCAAGCCCCTCTGGCGTCTGTTTCTGCTGTTGGCTCTCGCAGCCCTGCTGGCAGAGACCATTTTGATAAAATTAAAAATTAAAAATTAAATTGGCTGCCGCACTCGGAAATTCTCAATTTTTAATTCTCAATTCAAAAAGTGTTAGTAATAAACCATATCTCCAAGTCCTTCGGCTCCTATCGCGCCCTCGACGGCGTGAACCTGCATGTGCGCCGAGGCAGCGTGTTTGGCCTTCTCGGCCCGAATGGGGCAGGCAAGACCACCCTCATCCGTATTATTAACCACATCATCCGCCCCGATGGCGGCACCCTCCTCTTCGACGGCCGCCCCATGACCGAGGCGGACGTGATGCAGATAGGCTACCTGCCCGAGGAGCGGGGACTCTACAAGAAGATGCGCGTGGGCGAGCAGGCCATCTATCTGGCTCGTCTCAAAGGACTCGACAAAATCACCGCCGAGCAACGTCTGCGCCAGTGGTTCGACCGTTTGGAAATCAGCGACTGGTGGAACCGCCGCGTCGAAGAGCTCTCCAAGGGCATGCAGCAGAAGGTGCAGTTTGTCGTCACCGTGCTGCATCAGCCCCAGCTGCTTATCTTCGACGAGCCTTTCAGCGGATTCGACCCCGTCAATGCCGACCTCCTCAAGCACGAGATACTACGTCTCCGTGACGAGGGTGCCACCGTCATCTTCTCCACCCACAACATGCCCTCTGCCGAGGAACTCTGCGACGACATCGCCCTCATCGACCACGCGCAGGTAGTGCTCTCAGGCTCTCTAGCTGACATCAAGACCTCGCATCCCGGTCAAGACCTAGACCGAATCTTCATCAACACCGTCAAGCAATGAATAAAATCCTCCTAGTCATACAGCGCGAATACGCCACGCGCGTCAAAAAGCCCTCCTTCTGGATTCTCACCCTTGTGGTGCCCATCCTGCTAGCCGCCATCTATGCCATCCCCATCATGCTTGCCAGCAAGCCGTTGGAACATGCCAACGTGCTGGTTGTCGACGATAGTGGCCTCTTCCAAGGACAGTTCCGTTCGGGACGCGACATCACCTATTTCGATGCCGGCAGCCTCGACTATGCCAAGCGTCAGCTGGCCTCCGTCGACACCCTCGACGCCATCGTCTTCATCCCCGCCCGCGAGACTTCCATCCCGCAGGATGCCTTCCTCTACTACCGCTCCGACGCGCCTTCCATGACCGTCCAGTCCGACGTGAACAGCCAGTTGCAGGAAATACTCCGCAACGTCATCCTGCTCGACGTGCACGGCATCACTCCCGACGACTACGCCATGCTTACTTCCACCCATATCCACCTGCGCACGCAGGACATCGAGACCGGACGCGACGGATTCCTTCAGATAAAGATGGCCATCGGTATCATACTTGCCCTGCTGGTCTTTATGGGTGTGTTCATGTTCGGCTCTCAGGTGATGCGCGGCGTGATGGAAGAGAAGACTAGTCGCATCGTCGAGGTCATCGTCTGCAGCGTCAAGCCCTTCCAGCTGATGATGGGCAAGGTGGTGGGTGTCGGGCTTGTCGGCCTCACCCAGTTCGCCCTCTGGGTCGTGCTCAGCGGCATAGCCATGACGGGCGTGCAAATTGCCAATGCCGACCTCTTCGAGCAGGCCGCCAGCCGCCACAGCGTCACCGAGGTGGCAAGCAAGGGCACCGAGGCCACCACCCAGTATCAGACCGCCCGCTACCAGCAGGCGCAATACGAGGCGGGCGAAGGCATCGACCGTGACCTGCAAGACCTCATCGAAGGCCTCACCAGCATCAACTTCGGGCTTCTCATCATCCTCTTTGTCTTCTACTTCGTCTTCGGCTACCTGCTCTATGCCTCGCTCTTTGCGGCGGCGGGCTCGCTGGTCGACAACGAGACCGACTCGCAGCAGTTCACCCTCCCCATGACCGTGCCGCTGCTGCTCACCTTCCTGCTCCTGCCCGCCATGATCAACGAGCCCTCAGGCAGCCTCTGCATCTGGCTCTCGCTCATCCCCTTCACCTCGCCCGTTGCCATGCTCTTCCGCATCCCCTTTGGCGTGCCTATCTGGCAGATTGTTGTCTCCATGCTCCTGATCCTCGCCACTTTCCCCCTCTGCATCTGGGCTGCCGCCAAAATCTACCGCGGCTCAATCCTCCGCTATGGGCAGAAGGCCACTTGGCTCGACCTCTTCCGCCTATTTAAAACCAACAATTAACGTATGGGCGTACCCCCGTGTACGCCCATAAAATCACATTATGAGACGCATTTTAGTTATTAGTTTTTACCTTTTAGCTTTCCTCGCCGCCTCGGCACAGGTCAACCAACGCTATTGGTCGCAAGGCCCACTCACATGGGATGACTTTACCGTTATGCCCGTCCCCTCCTCTGGTGAACGCTCCCAAATGTTCTACATCATGACTTTCAAGCCCGTGCGCGACACTATAGACGGTATCCGCTGCTGCTACTACCGTGCCGAAGCCTATATGATGAACAGCGACTCGTGGGTGGTTGCCGACCACCGTGACGACAACACCCTGCGCTACAACCAGGTCATCTTCGACATACTTGAGGTCGAAACCCGCCGTCTACAGCAGTCCATCAATGCCGACCCCAACCCGTTTGCCTACGACGGGCTGTTCTCCGCCCGCGGTGACCGCCTCAGCTCCCGCATCGATAATTTCCGCAGCCTGTCGCACGACGGCACCGACACCGCCGTCCTTGCCTCCTTCGAGCGGCAGTTGGCCGCCGAGCTGGCGCAATACCCCGCTGTCTATCATCCCCGCTACACCGCCCGTCCTTTCGGCTACGGCATGTACCTTGGCGTAGGTGTCACGGGTTCCACCGGCACGTTGGGCAAAGCCTTCTCGCCCGGTGTCGGCCTCAATCTCGGCTTCAACTTCTCATGCAACTGCCACCTCTTCATCTTCGACGGCACCCTCGGCTATTGCGAGCCGAATCGGTCGCTCCTCCTCACCGAATCTGACGGTACGGCCCACCACTTTTCTGCTGGTAAGGGCTGTGGACTTGCCACCATCCATTTCGGCTACGGCTATCATGTGGTCGACCGTCTGCGCTGGCAGCTGGCACCCTTTGCCGCCCTCGGCATCCGCGAGTTCAGCCACAACACTCGCGACAGGGCAACCAACTTCGCCTACGCCCGTCCCGAGCCGGTCGTCGGCATCCAGTTCTACCGCCACTTCTGGCAGCAACGCTCCTTCCCCATGTATAACGGTCTCTTTGGCGGCGACCGAGTCTCCGAGCTTGGCCGCCTCTCGCTCCACAGCCGCCTGCTCGTCTCCTACTCCTCCTTCCCCGACATCGAGGGCTGCCCCTCCGGCATCAGCCTTCAGGCGCAAGTCGGCATCTCCTTCAGCGGCCGCCTGTTCAATGTCGACTAAAAAGCTGTTATCTTCTTCTTCCATAGTAACAAAAACGTTGCTAAAAGCCGTCTCTCGCTGATAGTGACCTTTGCCGTTATTCGCTCCTTAGTCGGTTTGTAAAGGCTCGTTAGTCGGTCACAGGAGCGAAGAACTACACTTCAAGAGCTTTCTATCGATAGTAAGAAACTGAGAGTAACGTGGGGCGAGAGAGGGTGTGAGTCGGAGTCAGCAATAGTGGGATGTTTCGCGTGCTCCCAGCCCGTAGGGCTGGGTCAGATTATCTCATGGGAATGGGTCGTATACCCTATTATGGGGGCCTGTGGCACACGCACCGAGTTGGGCTGCGATGAGGTGGTTCTATTGGCTGCGGGACGGGTGGAGACAGGGTTCCCTTATATGGCTGACATGTGCTATATTTGCCTGTGTTTTTTTGTAACTTTTCCATTTGTGATAACTAGCTGATAATTTGGTTGTAAAGTTGTTTCAGCTGAGGGGTGGCAAAAATGTTTTTACAAAAAAAGTTTTTATATAAAAAAAAAGTCGTATCTTTACAGCCAGAAAAAAATGAAAAGTAAACGTTGGATATTAAAAGAAGGATATGACAAAGAGCTAGTTAGAAAACTTTCGGAGGAGATAGGCGTTGATGAAATTATTGCTACGTTGTTAGTGGAACGTGGCATTTCGACCTTTGAGGAGGCACGATGTTTCTTCCGACCTAGTCTAGATCAGTTGCATGATCCTTTTATGATGAAGGATATGGATCGAGCTATTGCCCGTATCAACGAGGCGGTGCGACGGCGCGAACGCATCCTTATTTATGGTGACTATGACGTGGACGGCACTTCGGCCGTTGCGTTGGTGTACTCGTATTTGCAGACGTTCCACCGGAACCTGGACTTCTACATCCCTGACCGCGACAGCGAGGGCTACGGCATCTCGTTCCAGGGTATCGACTATGCCAAGGAGACGGGTGTGGGGCTGATTATCGCGCTGGACTGCGGCATCAAGGCGACAGAGCAGGTGACGTATGCCAAGAGCCTTGGCATCGACTTCATTATCGGCGACCACCATCTGCCCGATGGGGATAACATTCCCGAGGCGGTGGCGGTGCTCGACCCCAAGCGGCAGGACTGCCCCTACCCGTACAAGGAGCTGTCGGGCTGCGGCATCGGGTTTAAGATTGTGGAGGCGCATCAGGAGCAGCGGCTGGGGGTGCGGCTGTGCGACAGCGCGGACCAACTGGACGAGGCGCGCCGCGAGAAGCGCGAGCGGCTGAAGCTGACGCTGCTGAAGTATCTGGACCTGGTGGCAGTGAGCATCGCGTCGGACATTGTGCCTATCATGGGCGAGAACCGCGTGCTGGCGGCCTACGGCCTGAAGGTGATTAACACCCACCCGCGCCCGGGCATCGAGTCGATACTGACTTACGGCCATATCGAGCGGCGCTCGGAGGAGGAGATGCGCAACAACCCCGAGGATAAGTCGTATTTCCGCAAGGAGCTGAATATCTCGGACTTGGTGTTCCTAGTCGGGCCGCGCATTAATGCGGCGGGACGTATACGGAGCGCGTTCGACTCGGTGCGTCTGCTGCTGAGCGACGACCCGTCGCAGGCGGGGATGCTGGCAGAGGAGATAAACCGCTACAACACGGAGCGCAAGGACTTGGACAGTGCCGCCACGGAGGAGGCGAAACGCCGTATTGAGAGCAACCCCGAGCTGAAGGGGAAGAAGAGCATAGTGCTGTTTGACAAGGACTGGCACAAGGGCGTGGTGGGCATCGTGGCATCGAGGCTGGTGGAGGCGTACTATAAGCCTACGATTATCTTCACCCAGTCGGCAGACAACCTGATTACGGGCTCGGCCCGCAGCATCAAGGAGTTTGACGTGCATACGGCGTTGGAGCAGTGCGCCGACCTGCTGGAACATTTCGGTGGGCATAAGTGCGCGGCGGGCGTTAGCGTGAAGCCGGAGAACTTCGAGGCGTTCAAGGTGCGTTTCGAACAGGTGGTGGAGCAGAACCTGGCCAAGGACAGCATGGTGCCAGAGATAGAGATAGACGCGGAGCTGGATTTCGGCAGGCATATCACCCCCAAGTTCCTGCGCATATTGAAGCAGTTCAGCCCCTTCGGGCCGGAGAACAATGTGCCGGTGTTTGTGTCGCACGACTTGGTGGACACGGGCTATCCCCGCATAGTGGGCAGCAACCACTTGAAATTCAGTGCCACCTCCATCACCTCGCGGTCGGGATTCTACCCTGCCATCGGCTTCCAGCTGGGCGAGTATTTCCCCCGCGTGAAGAAGGGCGACCCATTCACCATCTGCTACACCTTGGAAGAGAACTATTGGAACGGACGAACTGAGATACAGTTGAACGTCAAGGATATGCAGTTCGACGAAAACTAATAAAATTGAAAGTTGAAAATTGAAAGTTGACCGACTTTGGTAGCCGACTTTCAACTTTCAACTCTCAGCTCTCAACGAAAAATGAAGAATCACCTGCTAAAACTGAGACAATGGTGTCTGAACGATGCGAAGGCTTTGAAGTGGCTGACGAATCGGGCGGACTACCGCTATATGGACGATTTCTTGCCCCAGGGGCTTGAGGACGTGCAGGCGGAGCGGGTGATTATGGATCTGGTGGACATGGTGTATTACGACGGCGATGTCCATCAGGCGGTGGTGTGGGACGACAGGGTGGTAGGCAGCGTGGGGGTGTCGCGAAGGGAGGACAACTATAACATTGACGGCGTATTGCGCTGTATGCTGCTGCCCGAAGTGTGTGGACGGGGCATTGGCACCGAGGTGGTGAAACAGGTGGTGGATGATGCGATGGGCACAGGCCGTTTCCAACGGTTGACGGCGCGGGTGTTTGACCCGAATAGCAGGGCAATCAAGATTTTGGAGAGAAACGGGTTCGTATATGAAGGCACCCGGCGGCGTTCGGTGAGAAGGAACGGGATGGTGTATGACGAACTGATATACGGTAGGGTATGGAAGTAGTGCTCATGCCCTGGCATGAATGGGATGCCGCCAACTATGCCGAGATGCTGAGCCGAGTGGACTTCAGCTATTTGGAGGATACCTATCTCGAGTACAGGGACAAGAAGGCCGCAAGGTTCCATATCGGCCAGATTATTGGTTACGAAGAGAAACGTGGCGACCTGTACCGCGCGGTGATGGTGGACGGAGAGTTGGCAGGGGAGGTGCAGGTGGTGTCGCAAGAGGGGGTGCACAGCATCGACGCGTCGCTGGGATGCCTGCTGATGGAGGAGTATACGGGACGTGGAGTGGGGTATGAGGCGTGCCGTCAGATTATAGAGATGGCATTTGCGAAGAATGGCTACGAACGGCTGTCGGCCAACGTGTACAGTCCTAACGTAGCTTCGATAAGGATGTTGGAGAAGCTGGGCTTCACCCGCGAGGTGACACTGCGGAACGGGGTGCGGAAGGATGGGCATATTTATGACGTGTATATGTACGGACTGTTGAGGTAAAGGTAAGGGACAAGGTATTTGAATCAATAATTTCAATTTTCAACTTTCAATTATCAATTAGACTATGGCAGACGACAAAAAGATTATTTTCTCGATGGTGGGTGTGGGCAAACTGATTCCCCCTAGCCGCCAGATATTGAAAGACATTTATTTGAGCTTCTTTTATGGAGCCAAGATTGGTATTATCGGTCTCAACGGCTCGGGTAAGTCCTCGTTGCTGAAGATTATAGCGGGCGTGGACAAGGATTATCAAGGCGAGGTGGTGTTTGCACCAGGCTATAGCGTGGGCTATCTGGAGCAAGAACCCAAGCTGGACGACAGCAAAACGGTGAAAGAGGTGGTGCAGGAAGCGGTGCAGCCCATTGTCGACGCGCTGAAGGAATACGACGAGGTGAACAACGCCTTTGGCGAGCCGGATGCCGACTTCGACAAGCTGTGCGAACGGCAAGGCGAGCTGACAGAGTTGCTTGACCAATACGACGCTTGGAATCTCGACAGCCGTCTTGAACGGGCTATGGATGCGCTGCGTTGTCCTGATGAGGATGCGCTGGTGGCGAACCTCAGCGGAGGCGAGCGTCGTCGTGTGGCATTGTGTCGTCTGCTGTTGCAGGAGCCGGACATCTTGCTGCTTGACGAGCCTACCAACCACCTTGACGCTGAGAGTATCGACTGGTTGGAACAGCATCTGCGCCAATACAAGGGCACGGTGATTGCGGTGACGCACGACCGCTACTTCCTTGACAACGTGGCGGGATGGATATTGGAGCTCGACCGTGGCGAGGGCATCCCCTGGCAGGGCAACTATAGCAGCTGGCT
>JAEEIS010000111.1 GCA_016281475.1 Bacteroidales bacterium | reverse complement strand
TTCTATTTTTTATCGCCTGACGGCGAGAAATTGAACAAAATTGATAAATAAAAATTTTATATGATTTTGAATCAAGATTTTATATAATTTCTGCCCGCAGGGCATCCGTCAAATTGGGGATTTATAGAAATCCCTATTAACCTGAAATATGGAACATATATTAGTTTTTGGATTCTCCCTTTCGCTTTTATAAGAGATAAACACCCGATAGTCAATCCCCGCACGGGTGTCAACCTCCTCCGAATGAATGGTTAGTCACAGAAGGTAATCATTTATAAACCGATCAAATATTTATCGATGAAGTGTAATGTATTCTTTATTCTTGTCCTGTTGTTCGCATTTTCGCCATGTGCGTTAAAAGCACAGACCGAGACTATCGACCTCACCGCTCAGGGGTTTGGAAACGGCGACCTTGTCGAGACAGTGGCGGGAGTGGGCTGCACAGTCGGTTTCGACCTCGGCAGCAACGCCCGTAGTGTCTATCCGAGATATTATGACAACGGCATGGCGGTGCGCGTGTATAGTGGCAACACTATCACGGTGACCGCCACGGGAAGCCTTGTCATCAGCGAGATAGATTTCACCTTCGGCACAGGCGGCGACAGCAATCCCATTACCGCCAGCACGGGCAGCTACTCCAGTGGTGTGTGGACTGGCAGTGCCGCCGAGGTGACCTTTCATGTGGGTGGCACCAGAGGGCATCGTCGGCTTCAGCAGCTGGTGGTGACATACGAGAGCCAGGTGGCTCCGCCGACTTTCAATCTTTATGGGGCGACTACAACGTTCTTGAACTCTATTCAAGTGAGAATAGAGGCTGAGTCGGGTGCCACCATCCGCTACACTACCGACGGCACCACCCCCACGGGCACGAGCTCCACTTTTGTGAATAACCTTACCTTTACCCAAACCACGACCCTGAAGGCTATCGCCATCCGTGACGGCATGACCAGCAATGTTGCCACCTTGCTGTTGGTGAAGGATGCAGGCCTGTGGAGCGGCACGGGCACAAGGACCGACCCCTTTGTGATTGACAATACCGCGAAGCTGGACCAACTGGCCATCCGTGTCAATGCCGGCGAGAGCTACGAGAACACCTATTTCGTGGTGACTGCCGACATCGCGTATCCCTGGACCACGGCTTGGAACAATGTGACGAGTACCGAGAACAACTATACCCGCATCGGCACCAACAACAATGTGTTTAAGGGTCACTTCGACGGTGGCGGACACACCATTAGCGGCATCCGCATGTATTATACATCGTCTTACAACCATGGCTTGTTTGGCTATATTGGCAGCGGTGCCGAGGTGAAGAACATTGTGCTTGAAAACTGCCGTTTCACTGCCGTCGACATTATCGGTGCCATTGTAGGTAGGGCCGACGCCGGTGCAATAGTGGAGAACTGCCATGTTATGAGCAATGTGTGCATACACGACAAACAAAGCAGCAGTTGGTGCGGCGGTGTGGTGGGCTACTTGTATGGTGGTACCGTGAGGGGCTGCACCTCTTCTGCCACATTGAGCATCGACGAGAATAGGACAGGTTGGGGCTATGGCGGCATAGTTGGACATTCGCAGGATGGGGTTATCTCCAACTGTCTCGCCATAGGGGTGACCCTGCCCGATGTCAGCCATTTTACAGCCAATAGTGGCAACCAACGTCCCCTCGGTGCCATCCTAGGAGATACTCAAGGCACTCAACCTGTGGTATCAGGGTGCCTATACTACGACTGCCATTTTGGCGCTGCCGCTGCCACCGTGGGTGTAGGGATAGGCAACACCACTACCCTCGCTTCCGAAGCTAGCATGTCCCACACCCTCACCTGCGTCACCGAGGGAGTGACGCTGCGCTATGACGACGACGACCCCAATCCCGATGTGGTGGAGGTCTATCCCTTTGGGCTGGCATACGGTGGCAAGCTTTATGCTGCCCAAGGTGCCAGTGTGACCTATACACCCGTAGCGCGGGAGGGGCATATTATTGAAGTCACAGCAAGTAGCGGTACCCTGACCCTGGGTGCCGACGGCACCTACACCTTGTCGATGCCTGCCGAGGATGTGACCGTCAGTGCCATAGTGGTTACGGGGTCGTGCGAGATACGGTACGAGCTGCAAGATAGTCATAATGACGGTTGGGAGGGTGCTGCCATCGTAGTGGAGGATGTGGTCAACCAAAGCACCCTTGCCACATGGACTATCGATGATGGCAATTCGGCAAGCGGCACTCTGGAGGTAGAGAACGGGCAGTTCATTCGCTTTAGATGGGTGGGTGGCGCCTATGATAGTGAATGCTCGTATGTCGTTTATAACGCAATCGGTGATGAGATATTCTATGGGCAAGGCGGCATGGGGACATCAGTCACCCATACAGTCAACTGCAATGCGTGTCCTAACGCCCATGTGTTGAATACCGCTGACATTACGCCCACGTCAGCTGTTGTGAGCTGGCCAGAAAGGTCAAGTGCCTATAACATAAGATACCGTCCGGTGCCACTCTCCGATAGTGCTATCGTTATCTTGACTGTCGGCAATGTGTGGAACGACGGCACTGGCTATCAGATGCTGCTTGATGCCGACCACACGGCTTACGGAACATCTATTCCCGAAACAAGCGGCAGTGCCAACACTGCGGTTTACTCCGAGTCTGAATACATGATACCTGAGAATGCCGATGGCGCTCTGACTACACAGCATGTTGTTTTAAATAATAATAGTAGTGCTGTCACAATACCTGCAGGCACTTACGACTGGTGCATTACCAACCCGGTTCCTGAAGGCTATGTGAGGATTCCCTACGAGGGCGGCCGCCAAAACGACTTTGTGTTTCAGGCAGGGTACATCTATGAGTTCGTTGTATCCCTCAACGGATCAAACGACCGGGTAGACCTTACCGTAACACCGATTTCCTCAAATAATAGTAATAATGAAGAATGGACTGCCGTTTCAGACATACACTCACCTTACACCATTACCGGCCTTAGTCCCGACACATGGTACGAGGTGCAGGTGCAGGCTGACTGCGGCGATTCCGGTGCAGGTGAATGGAGCGGGAGTGCCTTCTTCACCACGGCGTTGCCGTCCCTCAATATTCAGGCCAACCAGTGGTATGCCATTGCCGCACCCGCCCACGACCAGGGTGCCGCCACGCTCGATGTCGCCCACATCGGCGGCCTCACCGACGACCACTACGACCTCTTCCGCTACAACGAGGCCGACGGCACTTGGGAGAATCAGAAGATCCATGCCGACTTCACCTCCTTCGCTCTCGGTCGCGGCTATATCTACCGTCGCACTACCGATGCCACACTCACCTTCGACGGCATCCCCAACAGCGGCCCCTACTCCCACACGCTTACCAGCTCCTGCCTCGACGACAACATCCGAGGCTTTAACCTCATGGGCAACCCCTATCCCCATGCCATATATAAGGGGATGGCGTTCCCCACCACCAACCTCGCCACGGGCTTCTACTCGCTCCAACCTGACGGCACTTGGCTTGCCCATCCCGACACCGACCCCATCGGCATAGGCCAGGGTGTGCTTGTCCAAGTGGAGGGTTCGGGCAATGTGTCTCTCCCATTCGATGACGATGCCTCGTCGCCCCAGCAGGGTGCCAAATCTGCACCCCAACATGGATTGCAGTTTACTCTGTCGGGACTTGGCTACACCGATGTGGCACTTGCCCTCTTCGACCACTGCAACGGATTGCGCAAAGTGCCACACCTCAACACCGAGGCACCTGCCCTCAGCATCCCCCTTGCGTCGAATCACTACGCTATTGCATCCCTTCATCCCACCACAGAGGCATTCCCTCTGACCTTCAGCGGTGCATCAGGCGAATACACCATCAGGCTTAACCCGATAGGCACTATAGGCTACTGCCACCTCGTTGACCTCGCCACTGGACGTGATGTCGACCTCCTGAGTCAGCCCACCTACACATTTACCCATTCGGTGGACAACGCCTCCGCCCCTCGCTTCTTGGTAAGGCTCACCCCATCTACACATGGCAGCTCCTTCGCCCACCAAGCGGGTGACAGAATTGTGGTCAATGGTCACGGCACCCTCCAAGTCTTCGATATGATGGGTCGTAGGCTCTTTGACCGTGAGATAAACACCCAATTGTCAATCCCCAATTCTCAATTCCCCACCACGGGTGTCTACCTCCTCCGCCTCTCGGGCGACGAACTCAAGACACAAAAAATAGTAATCAAGAAATAAACAAAAATACAACATGAAATTACTTGGTAAAATACTTTTCATTCCTCTGGTGCTGGCCCTCTTGGTGGCCGGCTGCAAGAAGGAGAATGGCCGCATCCGCATCCTCGCCGAGGGCATGGCAGGGGGCGGCAAGGTCTTTATACCCTCCTCTGGCGCAAACAATGCCACATGGGTCAACGACGAGACAATCAACCTCAATGGCACCAACTGCACCATCTACAGCCGCGCGGGCGACTTCTACATTGATGTCGACCCTCGTCCGGCAGGGAACCTTTATGCCGTCTACCCTGGCAGCAGCATAGGCGTGGGCGATGTGACCGTCACCAACACGGGCGCTTCGGGTGCCACGATAACGCTCAACCGCCTTGTGGTCAACTTCCACGACGGCGGCTACGACATCGCCTTCCCGATGGCGGCCACGGCGGCAGGCGGCAACCAGCTGCGGTTTAGCCATCTCACCGGCGGCCTGCAGCTCGCGTTGCAGGCACAGTCGTCCTGCACCGTCGCCACGGTGAGAGTCATCACCTACGGCACAGAGGCGGCATCGCCCGTCACTGTGGGTGATGTGTCGTATACCGTCAGTTGGGCAGGGCAGGGCCCGACAGTCCCGGCTGGCGATGTGGGCGGCATCGAAGGCGACCGCGTCGTTAAGTACGCCAGCGAGATAGTGCTCGACATGAAGACGGGGAACAACACAGGCGTGGCTGTCGGCTCCAGCCCCGTCACCTTCTGTGCACCCGTCACGGTCAATCGTATCAACCGCCTCACCGTCAAGGGCTACGATGCTAACGGCAACGAGCTGTTCGCCAAAACCCAGACGTTGAACGTCACCCCCATTGACCGCAACTACATATACACAGTTCCAACCATTCAAATCAATTAAGCCATGAAAACCATCAAATCATACATAAAGCCCTCCGTCAAGGTGGTAGCCTTCCGGGTGGAAGGCGGGTTCCAAGCCTACAAGCTCTCGCACAACATAACGGACGGGGACTTGTTCAACACCAGCAACCAAGAGAACTGGACTTCAGGCGGCAGCCTATTCGAGGGCTGGGGCACAGCAACCTCGTCTGAATAAATTTTGAGTAATGATTAAAAAATAACATGATACGATGTCAAAGTATTTATTATGTCAAGAATTAGAGAATTAGAGAATTTTGAATTGATAAGAATCAGAGAATTATGCTGTCCTAACGGACAGCCATTCCTCAAATTCTCATTAATTCACGAAAAGAGATTCTCAAATTCTCAAATTCTTGATAAAAAGAAAAACACAGATTGTATCATGTTATTATTTTAGTGTCACTGAACTGCGAATTGAAAATTGTCTGCCATTTCAAAAATGAAAAAAACTATATTTATCATCCTCTGCATGCTGATGGCCGTGGGTGCTATGGCACAGCAGCGCATTCAACTGCGTTCGACCGACAAGGCCGAATGCGAAAGGAGCGACATGGAGAGCCTTGTGGCCACCTTCTCCTTTTCGTCTATCGAAGCACAAGACTATGAGAGCGAACGAGGACTCTTCTCGTGGCTTAACATGGCAGGAACCGTCATTGGCGGCAACGAGGGCGACCCGCAAATACCTGTCGTCAACCAGCTCATCGCCGTGCCAGTGGGGGCCACCCCGCGCATTGAGGTGACGAGCTACAGCACCACCGACTACCACCTCGACGACTACGGCATCCACACCCTGGTGCCGCGCCAGCCGTCGCTGCGCAAGGACCAGAAGCCCAACGAGGTGCCGTTCCTATACAACGAGGCGGCCTATCGCCGCAGCGGCTTGGGCAAGAGCCCGATTGCAGTGGTCAGTGTGGTGGGAACCATGCGTGGCGTGAGGCTCGGCAAGATGACCATCGAGCCGGTGAGCTACGACCCCGTGCACAATATCCTGCGCGTGTTCAACGACATAGAGGTTACCGTCCATTTCGACGGTGCCGATGCCGATGCGACCGAGAAGCAGCTGGTGCAGACCTACAGCCCTTATTTCGAGAGCGTATACAGGCAACTGTTTAACAGCAACAGCGTGGAAAGTGCCTACGATGACCATCCCGACCTATACCATACGCCGGTGAAGATGCTGGTCGTCACCACATCGACCTACGCGGGCAGCGAGCCGTTCCAAGACTGGCTGACATGGAAGAAACAGAAGGGCATCAGTGTGGACGTGCAGGTGGTGGCGGACGGTGCCAGTGCCAGCGATATTAGAAGTCTGATTGTTTCGAAATACAATGCCGACCATCCCACTTTCCTGGTCATAGTGGGTTGCAAGAACGACATTACCAACTACACGACATACACCGTCAGCGGTCTTAACTATAACCCATACATCAGCGACTTACAATACGCTTCGGTAGATAACGACGTGTATCACGACCTGTTTATGAGCCGTATGTCGGTGTCGACTGTCACCGAGCTGGGCAATTTGGTCAATAAGATACTGGAGTATGAAAAATACACCATGCCCGACCCCAGCTATTTGGACGAGACGTTGCTCATTGCCGGATGGGACGGCACTTGGACCAACCGTGTCGGCAAGCCGACCATCGAGTATGCCAACACCTACTATTTCAACAGTGACCACGGCATCACGCCACATGTGTTTATCACCACGGCTTCAGGCCAGAGGGATTGCTACGACTATATGGGCAGTGTAGGCTTTATCAACTACACCGCACATGGCGACATACCAGGTTGGGCAGACCCGCAATATACCAATAATAATGTCAACTCCCTGACCAACCATCATAAGTATTTCTGGGCCATGGGCAACTGCTGCCTGACTGCCAACTGGGGCAATAGCACCTACAGTCCCTGCTTTGGCGAGGCGATGATTCGCTCCGCCAACAAGGGGGCGATGGGCTATATAGGCTCCGTGCCTGAGACCTATTGGTGGGAGGATTATTACTTTGGGGTGGGAGCCTTCAATGCCGACAATTCTGGAAATGTGCCATCGTTATCGGGCACTACCACGGGCGTGTACGATGCCCTGTTCAGCGACAATGGGTTCAATACACTGAACTCGGTGCCATTCATTGGCAACGTGGCGGTGACATACGCCCATGCCAACAACTACACAAGTAGCGTCTCGGACGAGTACTACTGGCGCGCCTATCAGTGCTTGGGCGACGGCTCGGTGATGCCCTACTTGAAGGTACCGTCAGCAAACACGGTAAGCCACAGCGATTTGTTGCCTGTTGGCTCCACTTCCTTTACGGTGAATGCCGACGCGGGGTCGTACGTCTCTATCACCGTTGGGGACGAGATAATCGGCGTGGCGCAGGTGCCTGAGAACGGCACGGTGGATGTGACGTTTGATGAACAGAATACGCCGGGTATTGCCATGATTGTTGTCACCCGCAGCCAGCGACAGCCCTATATCGCCACCGTCGACATTGCCTACGCCACGCAGTACACCGTCACCACCGCCGCCAACCCATCTGATGCGGGCACCGTCACGGGTGGCGGGATGCGCTACGACCAATCCATCTGCACCCTGACGGCAGAGCCTGCCAGAGGCTATGAGTTCGCCAGCTGGGACGACAACAGCACCCTCAACCCGCGCAGCTTCACGGTAACGGCCGATGCCTCCTTCACCGCCAACTTCACGCCCCTGCCCGTCCGTGCGGTCACCTGCCTCGCAGCGGGTCCTGGCAGCGTCAGTGCCAACCTAACCTCGGCCTATCGGGGCGACATCGTTACGCTGACCGCCACGCCCAACGATGGTTGTACATTCAATAGATGGATCGTCTATAAGACTGGCGATGTCAATACCACCATCGAAGTGATCGGCGGCAGTTTCGTCATGCCTGACTACGACGTGACGGTGTGCGCATTCTTCGACGGGGGTACGAGCGGTGCCAACCTCGTCGTGTCGCCCACTGGGCTGGATGGGTTCGCCTATCTTGCAGGGACAGGCCCGTCGCCGGTGCAGGCTGTCTCGGTGGTGGGATTGGTTGACGACGATGTCACCGTCACCGCCCCGCAGCATTTCGAGATAAGCACCTCGCCTGACGGCCCGTATGGCAGCACGCTGACATTGGATGCCCCGCCAGCCGTTGTTGGCGAGAACCTTAGCTGGGACTTCGAAGATGGTTGGGGCGGATGGACAAACAACGATGCTGACGGTGATGGGCACAACTGGCTTTTGGGGTCAGTCGATGACGCTTCCTCATCCCTAACCCATAGTGGCGTTAGAGTATTATTGTCACAAAGTTGGATACGGGAAAACAATAGTAATATAGCACTGACCCCCGACAACTGGCTCCTCTCGCCGCAGATTGTCCTCAATGGCACATTCGCCTTATGGGCCCGTGCGCAGAATGCCAACTACCCTGCCGAACACTTTGGCATCTATGTTTCCACCAGCAACACAGATGCAACCTCTTTCACGATGATTGACGAGTGGACGCTGAGCGATGGCAACTGGCATCAGTATAGTGTCGACCTTAGCACATACACAGGACAGGCGGGATATATTGCTGTGCGCCACTTCAATTGCACTGACCAAGTTGCACTTATTGTGGACGACTTCTCCCTGACCGTTCCTGAGACACCGCCTGTTGCCGCCAACGTATATGTCCGCCTGAAGGCGGGATTGGACGCTGGCGAATATGCTGGCGAGACGATGACCGTCAGTGTGGGCGGACAGTCGCACACCGTCGCGCTCAGTGGCTGTGTCGACATGGGTTGGGACATCAGCGTTGCCGCAGGCGGCTGGTATGCCCTTTCCACTCCTGTGCATGACAATGGCGGAACCGACCTTGCCCTCACCAGCGTCACAAACCTTACCAATGCGGGCTACGACCTCTTCCGCTACAACGAGGAGGACGGCACGTGGGAGAACCAGAAGAACCATACCGACTTTACTGCATTCGAGCGTGGTCGCGGCTATATCTATCGTCGGGCCGCCGGTGCCACCCTCACCCTCACAGGCCTTCCCAATGTCGGCAACGTCAGCGGCTACACCCTCCCATACGGTTGCGGTGACAATAGTTTGAAAGGCTTTAACTTGGTTGGCAACCCCTATCCGCACACCATCACCCGCAGCCAGCTGGCAGGCCCGCTGGCCGAAGGCTACTACGCCTTGCAGGCCGACGGCACTTGGCTTGCACGCACCGCCGAGGCAATCGGCGTGGGCCAGGCCGTGCTGGTGCAGGCCACGCAGGCAGGTACGCTTGCCGTCAACGAGAGGGACGTAAGCGGCACCAAGAGCGGCTCAGCCGCCACATTAGCCTTCACCCTCAGCAGCGGTGGATTCACCGATGTGGCCTATGCCCTCCTCGTCCCCTCTTCAGAGGGGTGGTCGAAGACAGGGGTATGTACTAACGGCGAGGGGTTGAAAAAGATTGCCCACCTCAATGCCGAAGCTCCGAGTTTGAGTATTCCCATCGAAGGTGACGACTATGCCATAGCCACGATTAACGCCGAGGCTGAGGCCTTCCCCCTGACGCTCCGTGGAGTGGAAGGAGAGTATGCGTTGGGGGCTACTGGCGAAATGGAGTATTTGCATTTGATTGACTTGGCAGAAGGGGTGGATATTGATTTGTTGCGTCGGCCCACCTACACATTCAAGCATTCGGGCAATCAAGCCATCACAGACCGTTTTCTGGTGCGCCTGCGTCCCGACGGCGACGAGGCCCCCTTTGCCTACCAGAACGGCAACAGCATCGTGGTCAACGGCATCGGCACCCTCCAAGTCTTCGACGTGATGGGCCGACTGCTACTCACCCAAGAAATAAATTCTCAATTCCCAATTCTCAATTCTCAATTCCCCACGGGTGTCTATCTCTTCCGCCTTGTGGGCGATGAACCGAAAACACAGAAAATAGTAATCAAGAAATAGTTCAAAAAAGGTAACCTCCAAAAATATGGTGACTTCTATTTTTTATCGCCTGACGGCGAGAAATTGAACAAAATTGATAAAAAAAAATTTATATGATTTTGAATCAAGATTTTATATAATTTCTGCCCGCAGGGCATCCGTCAAATTGGGGATTTATAGAAATCCCTATATGTTTTTGACCACGAATCTCACTAATCTAACGAATTATTATTCGTGCCATTTGTGCTATTCGTGTTCCAAAAAAATGAATAATTAGTGATTGTATTAACGAATTCAAATTTACGAATTTACGAATTAACACATTAGGTGACTTCTATTTTTTATCGCCTGACGGCGAGAAATTGAACAAAATTGATAAATAAAAATTTTATATGATTTTGAATCAAGATTTTATATAATTTCTGCCCGCAGGGCATCCGTCAAATTGGGGATTTATAG
>JAEEIS010000016.1 GCA_016281475.1 Bacteroidales bacterium | reverse complement strand
GGAAATAGTTTGTTGGGCATGAATAGTAGGAGAATCGTCCAATCGGGGTGTCGAAACTGCGGCTATGCTTGATAGTCATCGATTGGGTTAGGTACACCCGTTCTGGGATGAGTCCGTAATGTCGCAAGGCGGTATGCATGCTGACGTATGATGGGCCATAGAGATGGTTAGCAATAAGAAAAGGTATGATGACGGCACCGTCGTCAGCACTCCGCACATATAGGCCACGCTTCAGTCGGATAATACGCCCTTGCTGCTCCAAACGGCGTGCCTTGTCGTTGATTTGGCAGGTTTTGGGATAGAAAGATGCCAAGACAGACGTGGTGAATGGTGTGTTACCAGCTTGACTTAGTGGGTTTTCCATCATTTTCTACGTGTTATTTCTTTTTGCAAATATACAAATTTCGTACAGATAAACGAGAAAAAGTCGTTTTTCTGTACGAGATTTCATATTTTATTGATGTTCGACAACAAGATAAATGAGCCACGCAAAAAGGCTGCGCGAAACGAGTGTACTTTTGCAACCGAAATCAAAAAGGAACACACAAAAAAACCGAATGACTATGGAAAACAAAAATGACATCATCAAGCAGCAAGAGTTCACCATGGATGCCGACCAGCAGAAGGCATTTGCTCTAATCGAGAGTACCAACACGAGCCTCTTCATCACGGGTAAGGCAGGTACGGGTAAGTCCACTTTCATCAAGATGATTCAGGAGAAGATAGCCAAGAATTTTCTTGTGCTGGCTCCTACAGGTATTGCCGCCATCAACGTGGGTGGGCAGACGATGCACTCGTTTTTCGGATTCCCTTTTGAGGAGATAGGTCCCCATACCCAGATGAGGGTGTCGGAGGAGAAGCAGATTCTGTTGAGGCATATCGACACAATCATTGTGGATGAGGTGTCGATGGTGCGGTGCGATATGGTGGACGGGATGGACCGATTTCTGCGCGAGGCATTCCATACCCACATGCCGTTTGGCGGCAAGCAGGTGGTGTTTGTGGGCGACCTGTTCCAGCTGCCGCCTGTAGTGTCGGAACCTGCCGACGAGGATATGCTGTGCCACCTGTGGGAGAAGGGCAAGCCTTACTTCTACAAGGCTCATGTGCTGAAACGGATGAACCTGCCTAAGATTGAGTTCCGCACGGTGTACCGTCAGAGGGACAGCGAGTTTCTGGAGGTGTTGAACCGCCTGCGCGTTGCGGAGTGCACACAACGTGACCTGGCTTTGCTCAACCAGCGCGTAAGCTATTCGGACGACACAGAGGATTACTCGGTTATCCTGTCCGCCCACAGGAAGCGGGCAGACCAGATGAACGAGCGGAAGCTGGCGGAGTTGGACGGCGAAGAGTTCTGCTATAAGGGTCATGTGGATGGCAAGTTCAAGACGAAGGATTTTATCGTGCCGGAGCTGCTGAAACTGAAGGTGGGGGCTCAGGTTATCTTCTGCCGAAACATCTCGCACAGCTGTGTCAACGGCACCATCGCCATTGTGTCGAACCTGAGCGAGGACACCGTCACCGTAACCTTGGAGAATGGTGCGGAGGTGAATGTGGCGCAGACGACATGGGAAAGTGTAGAGCGGGTATATGACCGCGAGACCAAAAAGATGAAGTCGGAGGTGGTGGGTTCCTTTACCCAATACCCATTGAAACTGGCGTGGGCTATCACCATCCACAAGTCGCAGGGGATGACCTTTGACAGGATGCACTTTGACCTCACACGTGGCCTCTTCGCTTCAGGGCAGGCGTATGTCGCCATCAGTCGTATGCGTAGTTTGGAAGGGTTGACGCTGAGCAACCCCTTGATGCAGCACCACATCATCCTGGACCCCGAAATCAAGGCTTTCGCCAACTCATATAACGACACCGCCATGATTGACGACGAGATGGAGATAGGGGAGAAGGTGTATGGCTGCTTGAGGAAGAAGGATTATGACGGGGCTGTCCGCACCTGCCTGACCTACGTGGTGGAGAAGAGCAAGCGGGGCGACTATCGCAATGCGGCACTGCTGGCGAAGAAGATGTTTGACGTGATGCTGGACGACGAGTGCCTGATGGGAGAGACGGAGGGCGTGGAGCTGCTGAAGGACAGCAGCATGACGTGCGACTTTCTGAATGCGGTGCTGTGCCTGTATGGGAAGCGGTTTGAAGAGGCTATCGGCTATGCCGATCTGGTGCTGGGCAGAAGGACGTGCTTGGAGGCCATGTTTGTCAAGGAACGGGCATTGTATGCGCTGGGCCGGTTTGATGAGGCGTATGGTGTAGACTACCAAATCATCATGGCTGCCAACGACTCGGACGACAAGAAGGGCATTGACAAGAAACAGCTGCTGCTGGAGGCGAAGATTAACACGCAGATTGGCAACTCGAATATGACCATCTGCAAGAAACTGATAAAGATATGCCCAGAGTGCCTGAAGGCGTATGTGATGCTGCGGACAGAGGCGTTGAAGAACGGGAAGGCGTTAGAAACAGCCGACGACGCGGAGAACGACGAGAACGAGCGGTTGGTGGTGGCGTTTAATGATACGGAGGTGTCGGACGAGGAGTTTGAGCAGATGCTGGAGGAGGAGCAAGGCAGCAGGACCTTTGCGAGATTGGGGAGAAGGGTGAGTAGGATAGCGTAGCGGGGGTATGCGGGAATGTGGGGATGTGTTAATGCTTGAATGTGAGAATGTGTTAATGGGCTTTTCTACTCTGATAAACGTAGCAATAAACAGCATATCAGTGATTAAGCAGCCAGTCGATGACGTTCAGGCGTTGGATGCCGTTGTAGTTGGAGGTGTCGAAGTCGGTGGTGAGGGGGTACGGACTACCCTTGGTATTTTCGGGCAGTTTCGATAATGTGCCTTTTCATCTCTTCCCATGTGGTTGGGATTAACATTTTGGGCATAGATTCAGCCTCTGCGTCATCGAAGTAGGTAAGGCTTAGGAGGGCACGGAAGATGGAATGATTAGGGTATTTCTGCGAATAAAATGTCAGAATCTCATCCAATGAATAGTGTTGAAGTAGTAGGTGTATGTCGATGAAATCTTTACGACTGCCACGTCCTTCAATGGCATTGATTTTCATTGCGGCAATGTCTTTTGGTGATGCCAGAGTCAAGCCGTCAGTGGTCAGTGGTGTGTCAATCCAGGGATATTGGCTATAGTCCACAATATCAACCATAACATTGTCAATGATGACTTGTAGGATTTTGCCGGTGCGGTTGCGAAGTATATAGGAACCAATCTTTTCTATCATGGACAGTATCTCATCTTGTGTGGCAGATAGTTCACCGAAGAAGTCAAGATCGATTGATTGGCGGTGTCCATACTGCAAAGCCAAAGAGGTACCGCCGACAAGACGCAACCCCTCCATTTCGGGCTGTGCAGATAACCTTTTCAAGAGTTCCAGAGTGTTGGGAAGGATTGTTTGAAGGTATAGCATCGGTAATCTTCTTTGTTGGTATTGGTGACAACGCATACAAACGAGAGCGCCTCTGGGCGTAAGGAGCGTAGTGTCTTGCAGTCATGGGCAATACGTTCGAGTCCGTAATAGTCGCGTATAGTGCGCCAATCGTCAAGTTCGCCATATTCAAGCACACGCTTAATCAGTTGTGCGGAGTTCTTCTCGACATCGAAGAGTTCTTTGTCGATGTCCCAAAAAAGGTACGGCGACAACTGCTCAGTCAGTGGTTGGGTATGTGTTTTCGTATTCATTTATCAAAATGCAAAAATACAAATAAAAAATGACATGGCGATATTTTATTTTCTAATGTCTATTGTTTTAGGAATTTGGTGCTACGGCAATTGTGTCAGCATTGGTGTCATTATCCCAAATCGGTCATTAGGTCGACATTTCAATCTATTTCACTTTTTTAGGTCTGTTCATGACATCTCAGAATTTCTTTCGGCATCTTGGCCACATCCCTGTCTCGCCGTAGCCCGCTACGCCTTCACCAACGATGTGAACAATCTGCTCGAAATAAATACTAAACCCTAATGACCGATTTGGGATTATTGGGGTGTCAGTACAATAAATTCAGAGTTTTGTCGTTATGGGGTAAAACAATTGTAATTATGCAAGTCAAGATAGTGAATACCAGCCATCATCCGCTGCCGAAGTATGAGACGGCGCAGTCGGCGGGGATGGATTTGCGGGCTTTCTTGCCCGAGGGACCGGTCGTCCTTAAACCCCTTCAGCGCGGATTGGTGAAGACGGGTCTCTTTATGGAGCTGCCGCAGGGTTACGAGGCACAGGTGCGTCCGCGCAGCGGGCTGGCGTTGAAGAAGGGCATCACGGTGCTTAACTCGCCCGGCACGATTGACGCCGACTACCGTGGCGAGATTTGCGTCATCTTGATCAATCTGTCGCAGGAGGACTTCGTCATCAACGACGGCGAGCGTATCGCCCAGATGGTTATCGCCCGACATGAGCAGGCGGAGGTGATACAGGTGGAGGAGCTGTCGGATACAGAGAGAGGCGCAGGCGGTTTTGGTCACACAGGCGGGAAATAAATGCACGTTTAAACATACCCCGCCACTATCGTGGCACCCCTCTAAAGAGGGGACGGCTGACGCATTATAATTAACTTATATCCAATATAATTTCAATTCTATGCGACGGTTTTT
>JAEEIS010000110.1 GCA_016281475.1 Bacteroidales bacterium | reverse complement strand
GAGGCTGCTTTGAAGTATCTATTGGAATTAAAGGGCTATTCTGTCGAACGACAAGTATTTTTACCTATATATTGGGATGAAGTCAAACTTGACCAGACATATAGGATGGATTTGGTCATTGACGGTGAGATAATAGTGGAACTAAAGGCTATAGCGTATGTGGATAAGGCACATCGCAGGCAATTATGGAATTATTTAAACCTGACACACATGCCATACGGGATGATAATTAATTTCGGAGCTGAGAGCCTCTATTCAGAGTGGTATCAGAGAGACAGTGCTAGTGGTGAGATAGAAAGGATAAAACTCATATGAATGCATTTGAATACAGTGTAGATGAAATAAGATGATGATTATCAAATAATTTTTTTCGATTTTGTTTAATTTCTCGCCGCAGGCGACCCCAAAAAGAACACGACATTGATTGCATTACAAAATATTTCTTATGCCTTTGGAAAGAAAAAGGTGTTGGAAGGAGTCGACACTCGTTTTGGGGATGGCGACTTCTACGCCATTATGGGTGCCAACGGTTGCGGCAAGACCACCCTCCTGCGTCTCATTGGTGGACTGCTCACGCCACAAGAGGGAGAGGTATGTCTGGATGGCAAGAACGTACTCCATCATACAGCCCGCCAATTGGCGCAGCGCATGGCTTTCGTCCGCCAGCACCCGCACACCGACTTCGAATTTTCTGCCTTCGAGACTGTTCTCATGGGACGCAATCCCTACCAGCACCGCCTGCAAAACGAGTCCGAAGCCGACTGGAAGATAGTCGAGCAGTGCCTACGTGAGACTAACACCTGGCACCTCCGCTTTGCCAAACCCAACGAGATGAGCGGCGGCGAGCTGCAGCGAGTCATGATAGCCCGTGCGTTGGCGCAGCAGACCCCCATCCTGCTCCTCGACGAACCAGTCTCCAACCTCGACATCGCCCACCAGTTCGAGATACTCGAACTTCTGCGTCGCATCAACCGCGAGCAGCACAAGACCATCCTCCTCGTCATCCACGACCTCAACATGGCGTGGCAATACTGCGACCGCCTGCTGCTACTCCACCAAGGCGGCATACTCTATCAGGGTCCCACCCGCGAAGGCCTCACCCCGCAGAACATCTCCACCGTATTCGGAGTCACCGCCACTCTCACTGGCGACAATATCCACCTCAGTCCTCGTCATTAGTCGTGAAGCGCATATTGTTGTGTATCGTATTATGCTTTGCCTACTTGTCGGCCTATGCCACAGGGCAGGAGAGCGATGTAATATATTATCGCGGTCAGCAGTGGCGGCTCTTGGCCAGACCTGCCGATGCCGATTCGTCATTGTCTGCCGCACTATATAAGAACCTACCCAGCGACAGGTGCCAGTCGACTGCCAATTGGGGTGGATATGTCGGCTATTGGAGTGTTCGCGGAGGCATACTTGTGCTTGACAGCATCAGGGTGGGGCTGGTAAAAGATGGCGAATGTGTGGATACCACACTGCCCGATTCTTTCATCCAGCAGGTATTCAAAGCCTACGAAGACAAAGGGGTTGTCATGGCACGCTGGTACTCGGGCACACTGCGGCTGGCTCGTGGAAAGATGATTCGATATGCACATGAAGGTTGGAACCGTAACTACGAGATTGAAATGGAATTGACTGTCCGCAACGGAGGTATTGTCGACAGCGTGGAGTACCACAATAGAATAGTTTGCGAAGGCTTCGACTTAGAGGGTCATTCCATGCAGAACTTGAAAGACTGGGACACTTTGCAGCTAGGATTCCTTCCGATAGCCAAGCAGTACCCCCAACTTAATGGTAAAGAGCGTATCCGTTTCATGGTTTCTGGTTTCACGGTCGACACTCAGGGCAACCTGACTGATATAGCCAAGGTCGTCTGTCATGCACAATTGGATGAACAACTAGAACAGCAACTGGCACTAGAGTTCAAACGCTATCTGATGAGCATCCACCCGTGGAAGGTGTATTACATCAATGGGCAATATTGTGTTACCCAGCTCGTATGGTGTTTCCCGGTAAGGCTAACTCCTAAAGAATGAACCCACCTTAAAAATAGGCCCAATTTATGATTACTTTTCTTTTCATTATTTGGATTTCATTGATTATGGAACCGATTCAATATGCCATTTCATCCATCCGCTGTTGCTGTCAAAATGAAATGAGATTAGTTAATTTACATTCATATTGTGAGGATCCATTTCTTGTAGACCTACATAAACAAAGCTCAATGTATCATCTGGTTGACTTTGTTTGGACAACAACTGAGAATCAATATGACGAAGAGGGAATCGAGCCATATGTTGTTCGAGCAAATATTGATATTGATAGCGTCCAAAGAGGTTTTTTTTACCAGAATACGTATATTGAGGAGGGTATAGATAGTCTTGACAGGCCAATTTATATTAACTTTTGGAATAGGGGAACTATTAACAGTACACTTGCTGAGGTACCAGACAGAATTGTATATCTGTATATGGGAAATACTATTGTTGTAATTCAGTTTCAAAATTTTATGGAATACAATGGTCCTTCATTGAGGTCAAATGCATCTGTCTATGTATTAAAAGTCGAATTAGTCTACACTAATGATGGGATGGTATCGTCTTGTGATATAACCCCATTTCTTGGAGAGAATTGGGAAATGACCACAGATATAACCAAGATAACCTACAAGAAAATAAATGAAATACCTTTCTACAAGTACACTCATTTTGCATATAATCACTGATTTTTAACTGGAATCATATAGTTTGCAAGTACTACTACATAGAATCCGTCGTAGCAGATGTTCGGTATCCCCCTGTTGTTCTCGTTGGGCTAGATTAACAGTCCAGCCCAACAGAATAACAAGATTTGCAATCCATACCAGCCTCACTACGTCTACGACAACGCGGACAATCTGACTAAGGAGACCAGTCTTCTCGGGCAAATTAATTACGACAACTTCTATTTATTATTATCGATCACGAATTGCACGAATCTAACGAATTAATTTGTTGAATCTTCATGCAAGCATAAGAACGTATAAAACGAATTTGTAGAAGCCCCCTTAAGGAAGTCTAGTGAGCTTGCGTCCTGCCGCACACAAACGGCTTTAACTTCGATTAGAAGACAAATTGATGCCACTCATATCGAAGGTATCAATGGATAAGCGACAACTATTTTTGGTCGAAAAGTCGTTATGTCAATAATTATTTATATATTTGTAGATTAATTTGCGAATAGTATGCGGTTTAAAGATATTGTGGGTCAGCGGCTTCTGATAAACACCCTGACTGAAATAATTGACTCGGGGCGTGTGAGCCACGCCCAAATGTTCCTAGGTCCCACTTCCAGCGGGAGCTTGGCATTGGCTATTGCGTATGCCCAATATCTGAATTGCGAGAACCGTCAGCATTACGAAGAGGGGTCGGAGTTGAGGGCCGACTCGTGCGGGCAGTGCCCCAATTGCCGCAAGTATGAGCAGCTGATGCATACCGACCTGCATTTTGTGTTCCCAACGGCCACCACCACGTCGGTGACGAGCAAGCCTTGCTCGGATGACTTCCAGGCGGAGTTTCGCGACTTCCTCACGGAGTGCCACCAGACGGGGACCGAGGATGAGTGGTATGCACGGCTGGGGATTGAGAATAAGCAGGGCATGATTCGCGAGAAGGATGCCGACAATATCGTCAGGACGCTGGCCTTGAAGTCGTATGAGGGCGGCTATAAGGTGGTGGTGATGTGGATGGCGGAGCGGATGAACCTGGATGCCGCCAACAAGCTACTGAAGACGCTGGAGGAGCCGACGGACAAGACGTTGCTGATACTGGTGGCGGAGAGCAGGGACAGGATGCTGTCGACCATCATTTCGCGTGTGCAGCAGGTGTTGGTGCCCGACATGGGCATGGGCATGACTGAGGAGCGGCGCGCGGAGTTTGCACGGCTGTTTGTGTCGTGGATGCGGCTGCTGTTTAAGCTGGACATGAAGACCCTTTCGGAGTGGGTGGACAAGACGGCAGGGATAGGACGCGAGTCGCAGAAGCGTTTTCTGCAATATGCGCAGGAGTCGCTGCGGGCCTGCTTCTTGAAGTCGGTGGCAGGCATCGAGCTGCCGGGCGAGCTGGATTTTGGCGACGAGAAGTTCGACACGTTTTTCCCCACGATGATTACGGTGAACAACATCGAGCAGATGAACCAGGCTATCACCGATGCGACGTATGCCATTGAGCGCAACGCCAATGCGAAGATAACGTTTATGCAGCTGTCGTTTACGATAAGCAAACTGATAAAGAAAAGATGAGTGGTAATTAAGAATTAAAAATTAAGAATTAAATGGAAGATAATAAAGAACTTATTAAGAATCAAGATACACCTATTCCTGAGCCGACGAGTCTTCCGCAGGACAATGCGGAGGACGACGATGTGGCTACTGCCGAGGAGATGGAGGCGTTTATCCGCGACCGCCGCGAGAAGGAGAAGGAGCGCAAGCAGGTGGCCAAGGAGGATAAGACGGACGTGTTTGGCGAGTATGCCGCCCCAGAGAACTCTATCGACCCCTATCTGGAGCCCGACCCCACGCTGCCGTGGGTGAAGTATGAGGAGAATCTGTTTTTGAACCGCGGTTGCAGGAATTGCCCCACGTCGTATGTGCCTGTCAAGGAGACCGAGGTGCGGAGCTGCAGCAAGGTGACGTCGTGCAACTGGATGCGCGGCATCCGCCAGCCGGGGGGCAAGCCTTTCGACTGCGTGGAGGTGCGTTTCAAGAACAACCGCAAGGACTTCTACCGTCTGCCCGACGGGCTGGAGGTGACGGAGGGCGATGTGGTGGCGGTGGAAGGGATGCCGGGCCACGACATTGGCATTGTGAGCCTGACGGGCGAGGTGTGCCGTATACAGATGAAAAAACGGCATGTGGACCCGGAGAGCGAGAACGTGCGCAAGCTGTTTCGCCGAGCCAAGAGCAACGACATTGAGCGTTGGGCGGAGAGCCTGAAGAATGAGCACAACGCGCTGCTGAAGACGCGCCAGATTGCCACCGAACTCAATTTGGAGATGAAGGTGAACGATGTTGAATATCAGGGCGACAATGCCAAAGCGATATTCTACTATACGGCCGACGACCGCGTGGATTTCCGTCAACTCATCAAGGTGTTGGCGGAGGAGTTCCATGTGCGCATCGAGATGAAGCAGATTGGCGTCCGCCAGGAGGCGGGTAAGGTGGGCGGATTGGGCACTTGCGGTCGTGAACTGTGCTGCAGCACATGGCTCACCAACTTTAAGTCGGTGACCACCAGCACTGCCAAGGTGCAGCAGATATTGCCCAACCCACAGAAGCTGGCCGGCCAGTGCGGCAAGCTGAAATGCTGCCTGAACTTCGAGTGCGAGGTGTATGCCGACGCGCTGAAGAAGTTCCCACCTGCCAACACGGCCATCCGTTTCCAGAAAGGGCTGGCCATGTACAAGAAGACCGACGTGTTTCGCGGCATCATGTGGTACTGCTACGAGGGTGAGAGCGAGCTGCATGCCCTCACGGCCGAGAGCGTGAAGAAGATTATCGAGATGAACCGCAACCAGGAGTATCCCGAGAAGCTGGAAGACTATCAGGTGGAACTGATGTCGACCGCGGCCCTGGCGCAGGAGACCACCAATGCCGACTTTGAGCGCGAGTTGCGCCGCATGGCGGACGACATGTCGGACGGTGGCACGACGGCCAAGGAGTCGCATCGCGACGAACGACGTGACGACCGTCGTGACCGCAAGGGCGGCGACCGCAAGGGCGGCGACCGTAAGGGTGGCGACCGCCGTCAGCGCAACGAACAGCGTAGCGATCAGCGCAACCGCGACGACCAGCGCGTGCGCGACGAGCAGCGGCGCGAGGAAACCCGCCTGCGCAACGCCACGAACAACCGCCACAGCGGTGCCCGCAACAACCCCCGCCGCAGCAGCGACAAGGAGAAGAGGAATAATCAATAGAATGGGAGAATGGTATTAGTATTTTATACATATCCCGGCCTTGCGGCCACCCCTCTCAAGAGGGGAGGGCTGACGCACTATCAACTCAAACAATTAAATTATTAACAAAGATGCGCAAAGTATTTGTTATAGCAATATTGGCGGCAGCCTTCTGCATGCAGGGCTGCGACAAGAACGTGTTCTATGCCGAGGAGCGCGACGTGGACGAGACGGGCTGGAACATGGCTAAGCCGCTGGTGTTCGATGTCAATATACAGGACACGATACAGGTGTACGACTTCTTCATCGATGTGCGCAACAGCGTCCACTACACCAAGGCGAACACTTTCTTCTTCATCAACACTACCTTCCCCGACGGCAGCGTGGCATACGACACGCTGGAGTGCCCGTTGGCCGACGTGGAGGGGCATTGGTATGGTCGTCGCACGGGCCGCTATGTCGACAGCCGCTTTGTGTTTCAGCGCCATGTGATTGTCCCCCGTGCGGGCAGGTACCATTTCGAGGTGTATCATGGCATGCGCGATACCAATGTGGTGGGGCTGAAGAGCGTGGGACTGCACATCGAGCATTTCGGTAAATGACTATTAATGAGAATTATTTGATGCGTCAGCCAATTTTCAACTTTCATAAAGCAATCAAACAATAAAACATTCAAACAATCAAATTATGGCACAGAAAAAGAGCAAGAGGGACAAGCAAGGTACTATCCGCCTGGCGTGGAAGATATTTGCCGGGATGTGGATATTCATCTTCCTCTTCTTCACCCTGCTTTCGCTGGGATGGCTGGGCTTTATGCCTTCGTTCGAGGAGTTGGAGAACCCGCAGAGCAACCAGGCCACCGAGGTCATCTCGGCCGATGGCGAGATACTGGGCTTTATCGGCATCGAGAACCGCTCGAATGTCACCTACGACGAGTTGTCGCCCAATCTGATTAATGCTTTGATAGCCACCGAGGATGTCCGTTTCTATAAGCATTCGGGCATCGACTCGCGCAGTTTGTTCCGTGTGCTGTTTAAGACCCTGATAGGCCGCCACAGCAGCAGCGGCGGCGGCAGCACCATCACCCAGCAGCTGGCCAAGAATCTCTTTCCCCGTGAGCATAAGGGCAAGATAGGCACCGTGTTCTCGAAGTTTAAGGAGTGGGTGGTGGCCGTGAAGCTGGAGCACAACTACTCGAAACAGGAAATCATTGCCATGTATTTCAACACGGTGGACTTTGGCAGCAACTCGTTTGGCATCAAGACGGCCGCCAAAACCTTCTTCGACAAGACCCCTGCCGACCTCAGCGTCACCGAGGCGGCGATGCTGGTGGGCCTGCTCAAGGCCCCTACGGCCTACAGCCCCATTCTCAATCCTAACAACGCGCTCAACCGTAGGAACACGGTGCTGTCGCAGATGAAACGCTACGGCTATCTGAGCGAGGAGGAGTTTGACCAATATAAGGAGGAGCCTATCGATGTGTCGAAATATTCGCCCCAGAGCCACAACGACGGCTTGGCGACCTATCTGCGCGAGTATATCCGCAACTATATGAAGGATTGGTGCAAGCACCATCGCAACAACGACGGCGAGCACTACGACGTGCACAAGGACGGCCTGCGCATCTACACCACCATCGATTCGCGAATGCAGCGTTACGCCGAGGCGGCAGTGCGCGAGCACATGAGCAAGGAGGTGCAGCCCCAGTTCAACCGCGAGTTGAAAACGCGTGGTGGCAACCCCTTCAACGACATCTCGGCCGACCAGCAGGAGAAGATACTGGTGCAGGCCATGAAGAACTCCGACCGCTACTACCAGCTGCACCACAACCAAGGCATGAGCGACAAGGAGATACGCAAGATTTTCAAGGAGAAGGTGCCTATGCGTGTCTTCTCGTGGAAGGGCACCATCGACACCAACATGTCGCCATGGGATTCGCTGCTCTACTACAAGAAGTTCCTGAACGTGGGCATGATGTCTGTGGAGCCGGGAACGGGCTATGTGAAAGCCTACGTGGGCGGCATCAACTACCGCTATTTCAAATACGACAACGTGATGAGCCACCGACAGGTGGGTTCCACCTTCAAGCCTTTTGTCTACACCATGGCACTGCAGGATTTGGGCATGTACCCCTGCACCGAGGTGCCCAACGCACAGGTCTGCTTCGAGGTGTGGGGACAGCCCGACTGGTGTCCCAAGAACTCGTCGCACGAGCGTGAGAACCAGATGGTGACGCTCAAATGGGCGTTGGCACACTCCATCAACTGGGTATCGGCCTACCTGATGAAACAGGGCTCGCCCGAGCAGGTCATCAGCATCGCCCGCAAGATGGGTATCAACAGCGAGATAGACGCTGTGCCAGCCATCTGTGTCGGCACGCCCGAAATCACCGTCTACGAGATGGCGGGAGCCATGGCCACCTTCGCCAACAAGGGCGAGTATGTCGAGCCTATCTTCATCACCCGCATCGAGGACAGCAAGGGCACGGTGCTCGACCGTTTCACCCCCGAACGCCACGAGGCCATCAGCGAACGCACCGCCTACATGATGATTGAGCTGATGAAGGGTGTGGTGCAGAGCGGTACCGGCGTGCGCCTCAATTACAAGTATAAGCTCAACGAGTTCAGCAACTCCATTGCGGGCAAGACCGGCACCACGCAGAACAACTCCGACTGCTGGTTTGTGGGCATCACGCCTAAGCTCGCCACCGCCATCTGGACGGGCGGCGAGGTGCGCAGCATCCACTTCCGCAACATGACCTTCGGACAGGGTGCCGCGCAGGCTCTGCCTATCTTCGGCTACTACATGCGCAGCATCTACACCGACAAGTCGCTCAAGTTCCCGCGTGGCGACTTCGACCGTCCCAACGTGCCGTTGGATGTGGAGCTCGATTGTAGCCGTTTCCAACAGGAAGTCCAGGAGGAGGAACCGTACTATGACTTCTAAAGAAATTGAAAATTCAAAATTGAAAAGTGAAAATTATCCGGATGCGGCAGCGTCCCCTCTTGAGAGGGGTACCGCGAAGCGGGGGGGTATGTCTTCTCAATTCTCAACGGTCCGTCAGTCGAGAGCAGAGGGCAAATCCCAAGATTTGCACTATGCCGAGACACAGAACCGTCTCGAAGAAATTATCAATTCTCAATTAAAAAAGGATCTTCTCGGCATGTCGCTGGCGGAGCTGCAGCAGCTCTGCGAGGCTGAAGGTATGCCCAAGTTCGCCGCCAAGCAGATTTGCGACTGGCTTTACGCCAAGCGGGTGGACAGCATCGACGCGATGACCAACCTGTCGCTCAAGGCTCGCAGCCGCCTCAACGAGATAGCCTACATAGGCCGCCATGCCCCGGTGCAGTGCCAAGTCTCGAAAGACGGCACCAAGAAATACCTGTTTGAAATTGAAAATGGAGAATTGAGAATTGAAAATTGTCCGGGTGCGGCAGCGTCCCCTCTTGAGAGGGATACCGCGAAGCGGGGGGGTATGTCTCTCAATTCTCAATTAAGGAAGTATGTCGAGGCGGTATATATCCCCGAATTGAATACCGGCGGAGGTTCTCCGCGCGCCACCCTCTGCATCTCCTGCCAGGTGGGGTGCAAGATGGGCTGCCGCTTCTGCGTCACTGGCCAGCAGGGCTTTCACGGCAACCTCACCGCTTCTGACATCCTCAACCAGATATTCTCCATCCCTGAGTCGTCCACCCTCACTAATATTGTATATATGGGTATGGGCGAGCCGATGGACAACCTCGACAGCGTGTTGCGCAGCACCGAGGTGCTCACCGCCTCGTGGGGATTGGGCTGGAGCCCCCACCGCATCACCGTCTCCAGTGTCGGCATCATCCCGGGGTTGCGACGCTTCTTGGACGAGAGTCAGTGCCATCTGGCCATCAGCCTGCACAACCCCTTTGCCGACGAGCGTTTGGCCATCATGCCCATGCAGAAGACCTATCCCATTGCCGACATCATCGCCCTGCTGCGACGCTACGACTGGAGCGGACAGCGGCGCATATCGTTTGAATACACCATGCTCCGCGGCCTCAACGACACTTCGCGCCATGCCGCCGAGTTGGTGCGTCTGCTGAAAGGTATTAGTGTCGGCCGGACGCCGGTCTGCCGGGTCAATCTCATCCGCTTCCACTCATCGCCCGACGCGCCCTATAAAACATCCACCCCACAGGCCATCACAGCCTTTCAGAACTACCTCAACGCCCACGGCATCACCTGCACCCTCCGCGCCTCCCGAGGCGAAGACATCATGGCCGCCTGCGGCCTCCTGGCGGGGCAGAAGAGGTGATAATGCAAAGGCTTTCGTCGCTATTTCCCTTTACAATAGACCCCTATAGCTCAATTGAGAGGGTAATAATGCTTGTTTATGTTTATCCGATAGGGTTAAATAGATTCCCCGCCGATGCAATTTTTTTTCGCGACCACATACTAAAAATAAAAAAAATGCGTAGAAAAGTTTTTAATTGGAAAAAAATGCGTATTTTTGCAAATCGAAAATGAAGTAAAACTAACACGGAGATTATCGAAACAAGACTATCAGTTCAACTTTAAAAAGCGACAGAAATGACTAACGAATCAGTTGCTATGCTCACCGACAACGAGCTGATACAAGGGTATATAGATGGAAACCCGAAATGTTTTGACGTGCTCCTCGCCCGCTATCAGGCGAAGGTCTATGGCTACATTTTCTCTGTAGTGAAGGACAAGGATGTGGCGGACGATATTTTCCAAGATACCTTCTTCAAAGTGGTCGCCACCATCAATAATGGCGACTATAAGGACGAAAATAAGTTTATCCATTGGGTGATGCGCATTGCCCATAATTTGATTGTCGACCATTTCCGTCGTAACAACAAGATGCCGCTTGTGCCCAACCGTCCCGACTGCGATGTGGTGGACACTCTGCGACTGCACGACGACAACGTGGAGCAGAGCATCATGCGCCAGCAGACCAGCCGCAACGTGCGCAAACTGGTGAAGATGCTGCCTCCTGAGCAGCGTCGCGTGGTCATCCTGCGTCACTACGGCAAGTGCGACTTTAAGGACATCGCCGCCCGCACGGGCGTGAGCATCAACACCGCGTTGGGCCGTATGCGCTATGCCATCATCAACCTCCGCCGTCTGGCCGAGGAACACAATATGTACGCAGAACTTTGAGGAATTGAAAGGTGAAAATTGAAATTTCGCGGCAGCGGGTAGTGGTCGCTCCTGCGAGATTTCAATTTTCAGTTTATTTTAACATTTTTCCACACAATAAATATTGCCTTTTTGAGTTAATAGGGTACATTCTTATTTAAGAATGGAGATTTTTAACCTATGTTCAACTTAAATGGCGCGTATGATGCAGGACTATGAGATCATCCACAGTGATACATCATCCGAAACAGTAAGCACAATCGTACAACCGTCGCCGCGAGTTGTACAAAACATCCTCCAGTATGCGCGGTGCTACCAAAACATCCGCATCGGTGATGTAAACATTAAAGTTTATCTCAACTAGTTAAAAGAAGAAGCCCCGACTTACACAAGCTGGGGCTTCTTATTTAGGTGGGTTCTATTTATTTGTTTTCATTGTCGCGTCCCTTTGGGACGTAGTTTGGTTACATCTTGACTATCACCGCACTGCGCCTTACGGCTTGTACGGTGTTATTGATGGTCACACCTCTACGAGGTGATTTATAGAAGTCCCCTTTATTAAATTGAAAGTTTAGTATAGAACTGCTTTTTGACAGCCTCGGAGAGGCTGAATCTTAATAACTTCACACAAGGAACGCAGTGTGGGGTCAAGGTCATCCCTACTATTCAGAGTCCTGAAGGGACGCAACATTGAGAATGGTTGGCAAAAATCAGTCATACATTATACTAGAGCGAAAATCATTTGATGCGTCAGCCTATTTTTCAATTTTCAATTGTTAGGAATCATCCGTTCAGTCGCTTGAAGTAGCGCCACCACAGCTCGGGCACGTCGCCTGCCATGCACTGCTGGTAGTCCTCATAGGTGCAGGGGAGCATCAGGTGGTCGGAATAGATTTCCTGCAGTTTGGGATTGTCGCACGGCACGCGCATCCACCATCGGTCGCTGTGGTTGCTCTTGTAGAAGTCGATGTCGATTCCGATGTTTTCGCAGGTGATGAGGAAATGACGGCATTGCTCGGGATAGTGCAGCGGGCTGTCGTGCTTGCGGCCGTAGAAGCCTTCGATGAAGTACCACAGTGCCTGCGCCACCATGTGCATGGTCTGTCCGTGGTTGTCGTAGAAGGGGTTGGCCTCGAAGATGCCCAGACAGCGCGTCTTGTCGGTCAGCCCGGCATAGCGCAGCATCTGGCAGAGGTCTTCGCCATAGAGCCCGTGGGGCGACGGGGTCCCGTGTGCGGGGGCGTCGCTCTGGCGCACCGCGCCGAGGTCGACACTCAGCAGGTCGGCATTGCGTATCAGGGCCTCGGCCCGCACCATGTTCTGCTTCACCTCGCCCAGGCGGCAGGCATCGAATTTCAGGTCGTCGAACAGCTGCACATAGTTGTTCCCCACAAAATAGGTCTGGTAGCCTATATTGGCGTGGAAAAACAGGTAGTTAGGCTCCTGCATGACGATGTTGCGCAGCCATGTGCGCGAGGTGATTTCGTCGCCCGCCTCAAGGTCGAAGCGCGAGTCGATGGTGGTGATGTTGATGACGCGGTTCAGCCGTTCGTAGCCTTTGTAGGTGGCGAAGGTGAGGTCCTGGCTGCCGCCGAGCAGTATCAGCGTGTTGCCGTTGCCTATCACCTCGGCAACCACCTCGGCTACGGCATAGTAGGTGTCGTCGGTGGTCTGGCCCACCACGATGTTGCCAAGGTCGGTTATCACGGTGTCGTCGGTCGGACGGGCCAGCTGGTACAGGTAGTGGCGTATCTCGTTGGGCGCGGTGCCGCATCCTGCGTTCTGGTCGGCTCCGCGGTCTTCCTCCACGCCCAACAGCACCAGCCCGTCCTTGGGTATTTCGGGCGGGTTGGTGTCGGGCAGGTAGGCATGGACATGGTCGCCGATGGTGATGGCGTATTCGCTGGGGCGGTAGCCCAACTCGTCGGGATTTATCGGCGACAGATATGGGTAGATAGACATGGTTAGAAAGTTTCGCGAATTACGTTGCCGTGGTCTTCGACAATCATCTTGTAGTACCAGTCGGGATAGTTGGGCTGCATCGGGAAGGCGGGGTTGCCGGTCTCGGTGCGCTCAAATTTGCCGTCCTTCTCCTTCTTGATGTTGCCGTCGATGTATTTCACCAGCAGATAGTGGTCCAGCTTGGTCCATTCGCGCATCATGCGCTTGGCCTGACGGTTCGAGAAGTCGTTCAGCTGCTCCACCAGTGCGTCGTCCTTATCGGTCCGCTTGGCGCGGTCGTCGAAGCGGGCCACCTCCTTGATGAAGCCCTCTTCCAGCTCGTTCTGCACCTTCTGCAGGTCCACAATCATGTCGCTGTAGCGGCTGTAGACGAAATTGGTCACGCGGTTGAACAGCCAGAAGGCCGCCGTCTCGCTATAGGT
>JAEEIS010000109.1 GCA_016281475.1 Bacteroidales bacterium | reverse complement strand
GTAGTCCTCGCCGTATTTGGTGGTCGGGAAGGTCATCTCGCGCACCAGCGGCGTAAAGAAGCCACGCGGCGCTCCGAGGCCGTTGATACGCAGCGCGTTGTTGCGGCCGTTTTCGGGCGTCCACTCGCGATGCTCAATAGGCGCCATATCGGCCGGTTTAAGAGCGATATCGGTGATTTGGTACGACCCTATCACCATGGCGCATTTCTGCGCATAGAAGGCATCTACAAACTTCTGGACGGTATCGGGGCCGCTGTACACGTCGTCGGAGTCCAGCTGCAGCGCAAACTTGCCGCATTTAGGATGATGCAGCGCGGCGTTCCAGTTACCGCCAATGGCGTGGTAGGTCTTGTCCTGGGCTATGTAGACCAGCTTGTCGGGGTTCTCCGCCGCCAGCTGCTGAATAATTTCCGCGGCGCCGTCGGTGGAATTGTCGTCCACCACAATCACGTTGTATTTGAAGCTCGTCTGCTGATCCAGCGCGCTGCGGACGGCGTCGGCAATTGTGCGTGCACGGTTGCGGCACGGAATCACCACCGATGCCTCGTATTCGAACTGTTCGCAGTTCAGATCGACCTCCTTGAAGACAGGCTTCAGATAGCCGCCGATAGCCTTCAGGTGGGCGGTGCAGGCCTGCTCCATCTCTATCTGGACCTCTCGGTTGTGCGGGTTGACATAGTCAAAGAGCTTCTCGCCGAATTTGCGCGAATCAAGCTCTATATCGTAATACAGGAATTCATTTACGTGGACCACCGGCCCCTGCCGCGAAACCCGCAGCCGCAAGTCATACAAGCCCGCAAAGCGGTAGTCTACGTCCATCTCGGCCACCGCCTGCTTCAGCACTGAGGTCCGGAACACCATCACGCTGCCGAAGTCAAAGTCGTCGCGCAACGAACCGGCCTGATAGTCAATCACGGGCGAGGGTGTCTCAACGCCGTCCACCAGCTTGAAATGGTCGCTGTAGATAAGGGCGGCGCCGGTATCGCCGGCAATCTGGAGCAGCCGGTGCAGGGCGTAATGCACCCAGCGCAGCCGCGTGGGCTTGGTATAGACCATCGTATAAGCGCCGGTGGCGGTGGCGGCCATATAGCGTACCGCCTCGCTGCTGCGCACGTCGGCTCGGTAATACACCGCATCTACAAGGGGATTATCGTGCAGGTGAAGCGCCGTAGCCGCATCGTCCGTCGCAATAAAACTGGAAATTCTGTCCATAAGCAATCCTCACGTTTATCTGTGTGAAGATACGAAAAGTTTGAGAAAAACCGCGGGGCTATAAAACAAAAAGGGGTTGTCCTTTTCGGACAACCCCTTGATGATATGAACTTATCTGTTAACGAGGTCCATTAGGATCTTCCTCTACTACTTCGGCATGACCCTGGGTAACCGTCAAAGTTGCGGTCTTAGTACTCATGTCAGCAAACCTTGCCGTTACAGTAACGGTAGCCGTGCGATCTTCGTCTCCTTCGTTAGCATCTGCAGAAACAATGACACTACCGATGGAAGCGTGCAGCCATTCTGCAGAAGAAGAAACCGTGTAGCTAACTGCATTGGTGAATACGTCGACCTCACAAGAGTTACCTCTTGCAGAGAGATAAACATCGTCCAAAGCCAGTAAGACATAGTTCGCCACTGTGCCGCTCTCATTAGGCAGCTGGACAACCTTGATAACCTTCTCCTGAGTAGAATTATCATCGAATTCGGCAGTTACTGTGACATAAGTAACAAGAACTTCGCCTGAAGTATTCTCGTTAATCGCCATCCTGATATCCTTGATACCATCACCTTCAACCATCGATACAGCAACCCTGTTGCTGTTGGATGACCTCGGGAATGAGTACTCTGCATTGTCGTACATCGGAATCAATTCGACAGATGCCATGTGAGGAACTACTACGGTGCTTACGTATACATCAAGAACGTTCTCGGTAGGAGACTGGGTAATTACAATCTCGTCTGTGAGAGTGGTACCGTCCTCTTTGATAGCAGTAACCTTAACTGCACCACTGCGGGATTGACCGGTAGGGTTAGCAGCAACTACGATATACTGCTCTATGATTGTACCTTCTACGTCCCAACCGTTTAAAGATATCCAGTCTGCTGCAGGTTCGAAGAAGACCTTCCGCTCGTCATCCGGGTATATGCCGGTGCTCAGGTATGCAGCCAGAGTGTATTCATCTCTTACGCTGCTAACAGCCATATTCTTGGGACTCAGAATAGAGAATACGGTAGATGCTGCGGGCTGGAACACTGTGATGACCTTGGTCAGCTGGGAGTTCTTCACAGTCACATAGGCTGTGCGGTCCTTGCCGGTGGTGTTCTTGGCTGCCCTGATGGTGAACTGGTCGTTTCTGAAGTCAGAACGGATTGTAATCCAAGATGCAGAGGCAACAGCAGACCTGATGCGGTCTTCAGCAACAAATGTCATCACGAAATCTTCGCCTTCGGAAGCAACGGTGACATAGTCGGTCATAGCATCGAGCACGAACTCGGTGGAAGCCTGGTTAACCTGAATGTTCTCTGTGTAAACAGTACCGTCCTGGCCAACAGCAGTAACCTTGACAATCGCGCTGCGGGCTTTGCCTGTGTTGTTGGCAGAAATCTTCAAGATGTGGCTGAGAATAGTCCCATCTGTGATTTCAGGCAGACGGTGTTCTGCCATCTCCATCCAATCCTCTGCAGGCTGGAAGGTGATCTTGGGAGCATCCGGTTCACCTGCACCTGTGCTCAGGTAAGCAGTAAGTGTGTACTCCTGCCTTTCATTTGTCAGGTTGATGACATTGGGGCTGATAAGGCTGAATACAGTCTTGGCTGCGGGCTGGAAGACAGTGAGCATCTTGCTCTGGCTGCCGTTGGAGACGGTGATGTACGCTGTGCGGTCACGACCGGTCTCGTTGGGTGCGGCAACGATGTGCAGAGTCTGTGGATTGGTTGCAGGATCAACAAACTGGGTACCATTGAGCCAGTCTGCGGTAGAAGTAGCGGTGAGCAGTTCGTCTGTCTCGAAAGTCAGATCAAGTTCTTCGCCCTCCGGCTGAACTACGATGTAGTCCAACAGCGCCTCGAGAGCGCCGCCGTCGTTAGCTGCCTGGGTAACGGTCACGGTCTTTTGTACTACTGTACCGTTGTAGTCGAAGAAGCTGACGGTGATAACGCCTGTACGAACTTCGCCGGTGTTGTTGACTTCTGCAGTAACGCTGCCGATAACGATATTACCGTCTTCAGAATCGGTGTCTTCTGCGATAGAACCAGCATTGGGATCATCAATGACCTCACCTGAAGCAGGGCCGACTGAATTTACGGTGAGCCAGCTGCTGTTGGAAATCATCTGTACCTTGTCTGCATTGATGGAAGCATAAGCAACAACCTCGAGAGGTGAATTTGCATCGACATTCTTAGGGAGATAGACGTTATCACCGGAGAGGATTGCGAAGTGGGTCTGCTCTGCTGCCTGGAAGACTTTGATCATCTTGGCGATGGTCTCACCCTTATTGGTAACTGTGTAGACTGTTACGCTTGCAATACGGTCGCGGCCGGTGTCGTTGGGGTTGGCAACGATGGTGACTTTGGCCATATTGCTGTTGGGGTTGACGTCGTCTGCCTCAGCAGGGATGAGAACTTCTGCAACTGTAGACTCTTCTTTGAGCCAGGTCTCGGAGATGTTCACACCCAGCTGTTCTACGTTGGTGATTGCAGGGAGTACAACGGAGTCACCGGCAGGTGAAACTGTGATGTAGTCTGCAAGGACTTCCAGAATATTGTATGTGCCGGCCTGGGTTACAGTGAAGCTGTCGGTGATAGGTTCGCCCTGAACCTTGTCGACAGTGACGGTAACGGTAGCGGTACGAGGCTGGCCGGTTACGTTCTCGTCAATTATGAAGTAGAGGTGGTTGAACTCAGAATCGTAGTACTGGATCCAAGGCTCGCTGCATTCAACAACTACACCCTTGATGTTTCCTGCGAGCAGGCAAGGAACGTCGAACAAATCGTCATCGTCGTCGCCAAGGAAGCCTTCTTTGGCAACGAGGTATGCGTCCTGAGGAACGTCCACGTAGGTATCGAATGTGAGCTGTACAACCTTGACCGTCCTGATAACGCGGTTCTCGTTCTCGGCGCCGGTGTAGACGATAATGGTGGCCTCACGCTGTGCGCCTGTGTCATTATCACCTGCCCTCCAGCTAATTACATCATCACCTGAGCCACTGAGTGCATTCACGTCGTCACCGATAATAAAGATGTCCGGATCTCTGGGAGCCCAAGGCCTGGGTTCCAGACCGCCGCCACCCATGCCCGTCATGGTTTCGAGCCATGTGCAATCGGTAGCGACTTCCCATGAACCGGTGCTGACGATGGTCATATCGAACGTTGCATTATTTGCAGGGAGAACGATAGTCTCGGGAGAAACTATAAGTGTCGCATTCAGAGGATTCTGATGGATAGTAATCACGTGAGCAAGTTTCTCACCCTTGTCTGTAATAGTGGTGAGAGTTACGTATGCTACGCGAGCCTCTGCGCTCTCGTTTCGGTCAACAGTTACTGTCAGCTCATGAGGATGAGAATTCTGGTCGATTCTACGTGAAGCGTGGCACCAACCCTCTATCTGTGCGCTTACGGAAGTGCTGACTCTGGTATTGCCGTAGAACGGGAATATAATGACTTCTCCGTTAGGAGATGCCTCATATTCATCTACATAAACATCCAGGATGTTGATGGTAGGAGCCTGGGTTACAATGAAGGTGTCGCTGATAGGCTCGCCGGTAACCAGGTCGAGGGTTACGGTAACAACTGCGGTACGAGGCTCTGCAGTGGTGTTTTCTTCAATTGCGAATCCAAGATGCTCGTCGTTGCTGAGTCTGTTGCTGTACCTGATCCAAGGTTCGCTGCAGTTAACCTGCATATCCTTGAAGTCGCCTGCTGCAAAGTAGCCGACAGTAAGATCCTGCCGCTCTTTAGTGATTGCGTAAGCTTCTTCAGGTACATAAATATAGGTGCTGCGGGTAAGCTGGGTAACCTTAACTACCTGCTCTTCGCGCTCGCCGTTCTCGGGACCGGTAGCAACAACGATTTCTGCTACACGCTCCATACCGGTGTCGTTGACACCTGCCTCCCAGAAGATCTCATAGTCGCCGAAGCCACCCAGATCGTCATTTGTATCCAGCCAAGTGCAGGAAGTGGTGGTGTACCAAGTACCGGTGGAGTTGATGGTCATATTGAAGTGACCTTCGTGTGCAGGGAGGACAACCTCCTTGGGAGTAACACTGAGGGCTGCATAGAGAGCTGCCTGGCGAACGGTGATCACCTTGGTGATCTTCTCGCCTGCGTCATTTACGGTAGCGATGGTTACAAATGCAACGCGTGCTTCGCCCGTGCGGTTGGGATCAACTTCGATCATGATGATCTTCTGAGGATCCGTGTAGCTGCAGCAAAGCTCGGGATCACCCTCGAAGCTGTCTTCGTCTACAGTAACTTCTGCATGGCACCACTCCTCGCTGGAAGAGATGGATACAGGTGTGTTGGCATAGTAAGGAAGAGCAAATTCGTCGCCACGTGCCATAGCATCGATAACGTCTACGAATACGTCAAGGATGTTGATGGTAGGAGACTGGGTAACGGTTGCGGTGATGCTGATAGGATCGCCGAATACAGGAGTGCAGGTAATGGTAACGGTACCTGTGCGGACTTCTGCGGTGTCGTTCTCCTTGATGAACAATGTAGCCTCGCCGTCCTTAACGCTCTTGACGGTCATCCAGTCTGCACTTACAGAAGCGGACATCTCCTTCTCGTTGCCGGAAGTAGTGTAAGCTATTACATGTGGCTGTGCCTCTTTGCTAAGGGCATAAGCACGTGTAGGAACATCAAAGTAGAACTGCTCGGGACGCTGGGTAACGACTACGGTAGCACTTTCGCGCTGGCTGTTCTCGATACCGGTCTGAACGGTGATGGTAGCAACGCGAACCTGGCCGGTTTCGTTCTTGGCTGCGGTTACGGTGAGCATGAAGTCACCTGTACCCTCTGCCTTGTCGATGGTGAGCCAGTCGCTGTCGCTGCTGGCAGTCCAGCTGTTGTTTGTAACGATGCTTGCTACGAAGCTCTGCTCAAGAGCATAGATGTCTTTCTCTGCAGGAGAAACAACCAATTCGGAGTAAGCAGCTGCCTGACGGATGATGGTGGTCCTGGAGAGGATCTCACCGGATTCGGAATCGGTGGAAACGGTAACGACTGCTACGCGGGGAGCTGCAGTTGCATTCTCGGCAACAGTGATAACAATCTCCTGTCCCTCATTCCTGGCTTCGCACCAGGTCTCGCTGCTGCGTACTGATACGGGAGTGTTGCTGTAGATGGGGATGCGGAAGGTCTCGCCAACCCATTCAACTGCGTACTCGTCTGCGAGTACATCCAGCAGGTTGATGGTGGGAGCCTGTGCTACGCGTACCTGACGGATGATGGGATCGCCTGCCTGGCCGTGGGTGATGAAGGAGATGACGCCTTCGCGTGCGATAGCGGTCTTGTTCTCATCTACATTGACGGTAGCTACGCCGTCAGCCACGGTGCCAACGGTCATCCACTTGGAGCTGGAAGAAGCGGTAACGGTTACGTTGCTGCCCTCGAGTACGTAAGGGATATCGATGGTCTGCTCTTCGAGGCTCAGAGGATAGTCGGTAACGGGAACTTCCAGATAGAAGTCAACTGCAGCCTGACGTACGACAATCTGGCGTACAATACGATTCTCGTTCTCTGCGCCGGTTGCGAAAGTAACGATGGCGATACGCTCCTTGCCAGTGTCATTGGCAGTAGCGGATGCGGTGATGATAGCGTCACCCTCGCCCTCTGTCTCACTCAGGGTGAGCCAGTCGCTGTCTACACTTGCAGCCCAGTTGCCGACGGTGATGACATTGAGTTCAAACTCGTCTGCAGCTGCAGTAAGAGTCTTGCTCTCGGGAGATACAACAAGGGCTGCATTGCTTGCGGACTGGGTCACCTTGATCTGGTGAACCTCGGTCTTGCCGTCAGCCTCGGTGAGGACGCTGATGATGGCAACGCGGTCTGCGCCGGTGTTGTTCTCTTCTACAGTAATCTTGAACGAACCGTTGCCGGTGCCGCTGGCAGGATCAACCTTGCACCAGTCAGCAGATGAAGCAACTTCCCATTCGCCGTTGCAAGCGATGCTCATAAGATAGTCGCCTGCATACTTGGTGAAGGATACATCGTCTGTTGCGAGATTAAGAATAGTTCCCTCTGACTGCTGACGAACCAGGATAGTAACCTTGATATCCTCGTTGTCCTTGGCGGTGAGAACAATCTTACCCGTACGTTCGTTGGGTGTAGTATTAGCTGCCACAAAGAACTCGAAAGTACCCTTGTGATTGCCAAAACCGTTGTCGAGGGTAATCCAAGCATCCTTACTGGTTGCTTCCCAATAAAGGTTGGATTCAACCACAACGGTGCCTTTATCCGCCTGAGGGCCGACAAGCACGACTTCGTGGTCGACGGTCAGGAACGGAACTTCCGCCTCGTAGCAACCTGTGGTGAGGAATGCTGCGAGTACAAAGCAAAGAACCGAAAGGTTTCTCAAAAGTTTTTTCATAGATATTATTGATTAGTTGTTGTTTTGGCTTTTTCTGGCAATGGCAAGTGCCCTGTTGCGATACTCGCTCTCCGGAAGGAGAATGAGGATGGACTCGGCTTCTGCGTATTTACCGGCACCTATCTTGGAGAGGGCGGTGTTGTAGTCTGCATAGCCGTTGAGCAGGCGGTCTGCCTTGTCATATTCTTCGTTCATCAGGCAGAGCAGGCCAAGGTTGTAATCGGCCTCGGGGATCTTGCCTTCGATATTCTCGTAAATAGCCTTGGCCATTTCGTAGTTACCGTTCATGAAGTATACGAGAGCGCGGTTAGCGTTAACGTACTGGTTTGCATCCTTGAACGGGATCTTGTCGGCTACTTCGGCTGCCTTTGCCCAATCCTCTGCATCTGCTGCAGCGAGCATCTCGGCGTTGAGGTCGAATACCTCTTCGTTGGGCTTCTCCACCAGGGTGTGAACGGTGGTGCAGTCGTCAAGGTCGCATACATAGTTGTACACCAGGCCGCGGCCGTCGGTAAGTACGGGGCAGAGGTCGATGTGTGCGCTGCGGCACTTGGGGAAGTAGTTGTTGAAAATGGTCTTGTACTCAGAAGGATACTTGGAGCGGATCTGGCGCTCGAGAGCGTCGGAATCGTCACGTCCGTTCTCTATCATGTTGATGATTTCTGCAGCGTGAGGCAGGGAAGATGCAGCGAGGCACTCGCAAACCACATCCCAGTTCTCTACGTTGTTGATGAAATTGCAGTTGTCGTAAGGAATACCGATGCTGTCGAAGTATGC